>JAEMTR010000088.1:3915-6243 GCA_016462245.1 Solirubrobacteraceae bacterium | reverse complement strand
TCCCAAACTCGCGTTCATCGGCACCGTTGGGGATCAGGTGCGTGTTTGAGGCTCCAGCGGCGCGGGCGAAGCGAGCGTCCTGGTAGCCCTCTGAGTGAAGGATCAGCGCATCGAACCGCGGAAGGTCCAGCGCCAGCCGTTCGAAGTATGCGCTGTAGGCCTCGTTCTCGAGCGCTGAGAAACCGCAGGGGGCTAGAACGAGCGGCGCTTTGACCTGGTCGATGACTGGCAGCAGCGCGTCGGTTGTCCACTGCTGAGCGGCATAGGTCATCACGAGGTCGAAGTCACCATCAATTACGAAGCGCTGATAGCGCTCCACCTCACCCTCAAGGCCGCGCGCGGCATTGCCCCGGATCTCGAACTGCTCGATCTCGACGCCACCAATCGTTTGCGATGAGCGCGCATCGATCCGTGAGGTCGCAACGGTCACCTGATGGCCACGCGCGGCAAGCCGCTCGGAGAGCTGTTTGACAACTTCTTGAGCGCCGCCGACCGATGGGCTGTAAAACTCAACGGCGTGGAGGATTCGAAGACTCACCTGGCGGTCGCTCCGCGCAGAGGCCCGTCCGATGGATGTGAATTGGTGATCGTCATAATCGGCCGGTTCCGATCCCGGCTACCTAGCGAAGGATCGCCCCCATCATGACCGACATCGCGCCGACGAGTGAACGACCGATTGCCCTGATCGTCACTCCACGCTTCCTGCCGCTACTTGGCGGGATGGAACGCGAGTGCGCGCTACTCGCGGAAGAGTTCAAGCAGCTCGGCTACTCACCACTCGTGATCACCGAACAGCTCGGCCTCGATCTGCCGCTGGAAGAAACGGCGAACGGAGTTCGCATCGTCCGCGTTCCTTCCTCGCCCGAGCGCAGCCTCATCGTCCAACTTCGCGTTGCGAGGGCAATCGCGACGCTGCTGCTGCGAACCCGTCGCCACGTTGCATTTGCGGTCGTTCGCACTTTCACTCTCCCGGCCCTCGTCGTAGGCCTACTCAAAATGCTTCGTCTAGTTGACTTCCCGACGCTCGTGACAGCTGAGACGGGCGGCGACTCGGATGACGTCGTCGAACTCGAGCGCCGACCTCTCGCTCGCCTCAGCCGCAGGCTCGTCGCCTCGAACGACGTGATGAACGCGCTCTGCCAAGCCAATCATGACCACCTGGTCGAGTTCGGCTACCCGACGGAGAAGCTCTCGATGATTCCGAACGGGATTGACACCAGCCCGTGGCTAACAACGTCGCCGCCGGAGCGCGTTCGCAGGCTGCTCTTTCTTGGCAGGCTCGAGCGCGCTAAAGGAATCTTCGAGCTCGCTGATGCCTTCGCCCATGTTCACGCAGCCAGCGGCGAGCTACACCTGACGATTGCCGGCGACGGCCCTGATGCAGAGGCATTCGCGGCCCGCTGCGACCAGCTTGGCATCGGCGGAGCCGTCGATTTCCGCGGCCGCGTTGAATACGAGCAGATTGGAGAGCTATTCGCGCAGACCGACTGCCTCGTGCTCCCGTCATACAGCGAAGGGATGCCACTCAGTGTGCTCGAAGCGGCAGCGCACCACCGCGTGCTGATCCTTTCCGACGTCGGAGATATGGGTCGCCTCTTCAGCGCGTCGGCGCAGATCTGCCAGCCACACGACGTCGCTTCGCTCACCGAAGCGCTTCAGAGCGCGACCGGGGACGAGCGGCCAACTACTGCGTACGACTCGCTAATCGAACGGGTGGGAATCGAACGCGTGGCAGCCGACCTGATCACCCGCCTCCGTAAGTAAACCGACTAGTTTCAGGCAATCCCCATCGCCGCGAAGATCGCGTCAAAGCGATCGTCGTACGTGTGCTCGGTCATCACCCGCCGGTAGCCGGCTTCGGCAACCTTGGTTCGTTCCTCGTCGTGCTCAAGCCAGTAGCGGGACTGTTCGATCAGTCCGTCAAGGTCGTCGTAGACGGCCAACTCGCTGCCAAATTCGAAGTAGCGCTCAAGGTGCGGCACGCGCTCCGTCAGTTCAAAGCCACCGCAGCCGGGAACCTCAAAGGTCCGCCCCTTGATCTGAGCGGGTCGCGGACCCTTAGGTCCCCGCCCGAGCATCCGCCCCACGCGGACGCGCAGAGTGTTCGGCGGCGTCGACGAGTTGGCGAGGTTGAGGTTGACCGCGCTGGTGCCAAAGACGCGAACCATCTCGTCGTGATCGAGCCGCCCGGCTGGCCAGCCTAGTCCCCAGCACTCAACCTCAACACCAGCGGCCCGCAGCGCTTCAATCACCTCTGGGCGATCGGCATGCGGCTGGCCGACGAACGTGACGCCGTGTTCCAGCGGCCCGTCGGTCGGCGTGTAGGCG
>JAEMTR010000088.1:0-3905 GCA_016462245.1 Solirubrobacteraceae bacterium | reverse complement strand
GTGTAGGCGTAGCGGTTGCAGGCCCACTGCGAGAGAATCACGTTCTCTATTCCGGCCGCCTCGTACTTGGGCAACGAGTCTTGATCGGTAGTGACAGACCAATCAAGCCCGGGCGCCAGCTTCGAGCTGAAGTCATCGAAGCGCCAATGGTCGTCAGCGAACCAGTTGACCGTGGGTGCACCGCCCTTCTCACTAATGAGGCGCAGCGTCTCAACGTCGAGCTGGTCGGTGAAGAGGCAGAAGAAGGTGACGTCAGGCTGTTCGCGCGCGGCCGCCTCGACGATCTCACGGCGCATCGCGCTGCGGCCAATCTCTTTCTCACGCGCCATGAAGTCGTACTGAACTACCTCATGTCCCATTCCATCGAGCGCCGACTTGAAGTTCGTCTGTTCGAAGCTGGAGCCGCGCGAAGCGTCGCCGTAGTCGTGCTCCATCGCTGCGTAGAGGATCTTCATCAGGTGGCGGCGAGTGGCCGGCGGAACAGGAACAGCCCGAGTGCGTAGCCGGCGTCCTCAAACTGAGCCGGCGAGCGATGGCGGCTGAAGTGGCCGCTGTCATCTGTGCCGGAGAACTCGATCAACTCAAGCTCATCGAAGATCTCAATCACCGACGAAGGCGGCTGGATTCGGTGCGCGTTGAAGACCACCTGCCGCCGGCCAACCGGGCCTGCGAAGAGAAGCTGTCCTCCGGGAGCAACCACGCGCTGGAGCTCTTTCATCGCCTTCACGGTGCCGTCCGGATCAAGCGGGTCGCCGTAGCGACCGAGCCCGATGTGCTCGGCCACGTGGAGGCAGGAGACCGACTCAAGCGACCGATCAGCGAACGGCATCTCAAGAACCGAGCCCTCAACGCTGCTTAGCCCTTCGACCTCAGCTTCGAGCAGCCGGATGTCAACGAAGGTGACTTCGGTGATCGCCGTCAGGAAGCCGACGAGGTCAACGCGCGAACCGACATCCACGTGGCGCTTCGGCGCGAACTCCGCTACCCGCTGCGCGGCCCATACATCTTGGAAGAAGTAGTGGGGATCGAACGGCGAGCGCGGCATCAGGTCGTGAACCTGCGGATCCGAGGCTCGCCAATCGAGCCGCTCCGCTCCAGGGAGCTCCATGTAGGCGCGACGGTCCCGGTACCAGGCGGCGAGGCCGGGGAGCGAACTGCTGAGGCGATCCAAGTCAACTATCGAGTTGATCACCCGCCGCATCGCAGGACGAACCCCGGTAGCCGATCTGTCCTTAATCAGCAGAGGCCGCGGCCGCACGGCCCAAGCGCGCCCGAGCGTACTGCGGTTCGTCTCGCTTTTTGGGGGATCGGTCATGACCGCTTATTGCTCCTTCGTCCTACGGAGATTGGTAGAACTCCGGACAACTGCAGCAACTTGCTGGCCAACGGCGCGCACCCGAGCACCAGCGGGGCGCCGACCCCAGTAGGCCTCAGCCGTCTGGTTCGGGTCGCGGTACGAACGCACCACCCAGTCCTGCGACGGTTCGCCTAGATACCCCCAACGGTCAACGTACGCAGTCCAGTCATCCGCCGCGATCTGAAGATTCTCTGCCCGCTGCCCAACGTTGGCGTGCGAGTGGTGCTCGACAAACGAATCAGCGGAATCGACGCAGGTCCACCCAGCCTCAATTATCCGCTCAGCTAGGTCTCCATCGGCGTGGTAGAAGGCATAGGAATCCGCGTCCGCATATCCGGCATCTCGAAGCGCGGCGGCGCGGTAGAGCCCATGGTTCACAAACAACCGGTCTCCGAAAGTTCGACCAACCCAATAGTTCTTCTGCTCCGGCCAGTTGCGCCAGTAGAAGGCGACTGCGCCGGTTCGTTCATCCGCATTGAGCACCGTCAGCCCGTTGCGGATCGCACCGGGAATTACAAGGCAGTCATCACTCAGCATGCAGACTGCCGGTGCCGAGGCAGCACGGAAGCCAAGGTTCATAAAGTAGCCCCAAGACTTGCGCTCGATCGGCTCGTCGTTCCACACGCCGCGGTTGTGCTGGACGATTGTGATCACGTCCTTCTGGCTCAGCAGCCATTCGACCGTGCTGTCATCTGAGCCTCCGTCGACGACGATAATTTCGCGCTCGTGCATCTCAAGCTCCGCCCGGATGCTCTCGATCGTCGGTTCGATGAACTCGCGGCGGTTTAGCGAGCCAATGACTACAGAGACGATTGGAGGGGTGCTCGTCATACCGGCGGCTGAGAGCAATCTGGATGCGATTCGGTCACGAGAGTCAATCCTAGAACCGATAGAGCGCTTGATACCAGTGATGCAGTTTCTCGACGCCGAGCTCAGCGAGGCGGGTCTCAACGAGCATTCCCTTTCCGGGAAAGACGCCGTATTCGTCGTAGACCGTTTGTGCACCTTCGCGGAACTGCTCAGGGACATAATCGATGTCGCCGGGAGAGTCATCGATTAAGAGCAGGGAACCGGCCTGAAGCGCGGGCCTGATCGCTTCGAACTCATCCAGACAATGCTCAGCTGCTGGCCAAGGGTCTGCAAAGTCGACATCAAAGCTGTCTAGATAGACCAAGTCTGCTCGATCTCCGTGATTCTCGCTGACCCATCGAGATAAGAAGCGGACGCTGTCTTCACAGCGCAGCTCAGTCCTAACACCAACTTCCGAACGAACCCCACTGACGACTTCTGGGTCGATGTCCACACTCCAGAACTCACCTCCAAAAGATCTGACATATGAGTCAAATAAGCGCGTCGAGTCGGTCCCCCGGCAGGACGTGCCGGTCTCCAAAATGGTCGCACGACGATCATTCAGCAGACCGACTGCTATTGCCATAGACGCCTTGTTGATGTGGCTCGGGTCGCTCCGAAATCGAAAGTGGTCACGCACTAAAGCGTTGGAGAACCTGTAGTGCGACCATCGCCACCGCTGGAACGGGCTATGACGCTCTCCTGCGAGCCGAAGTCGGGTAATCGATTCTGAGCCGAACTGGGTAACCGATCTATTCCAGTTCATCGTTTTGGAGCATAGTGCTCGGATCACTCCGGTGGGCAGACTATGGCGGAGTCGATCTTCGGCGATAAAGGTACTGAACAGCCTGTCCTCATAGGCGAAGTCCGGAATCATCTCCTCCGAGGACACCTCCGGGTCCGCGGTGAAAACCCCAGTAGCCAATCCGAGAGCGGCAGAGTCTTTCCCTGAGTGCGTCCCCGAGTATCCAATGTTCGACACGAGATTTACACTGGGGGCAACACAGAGTTGGTGCTGTCGCAAGCAGGAATAAACCCACTGAATATCCCAGGTATCGACTTCCCCGGTGTGGACTTGGTCGCACATACTGGAAAGCCAGTCAGCCAGGCCCGCGTTGCGGAAGATCCCTCGGAGAGCCTCTGTTGACCGCATCGCAGGCCAGTCGGCCATCGACCGGTCGTACGAATGCCACGCCCTAGCCCACGAAGCCCAGCCCCACACTGCAAAGAAGTTGGTGAATATGTGGCCTGCGGGTGGATCCAGATCAGGCGAGTAGTTCATCCCAGAGATCATGCCGACGCGGTCATCACAGCGGTAACGGGCGAGCATGGCCTCCATAAACTCGAAAAAAGTTGGGGCGGGAAGGCAATCGTCTTCTAAGACGATCGCCTCAGGAACAAGCCCAAACACCCAGTCCAACCCGCTCGCTACACGCTCACCGCATCCAAGATTCTGATCTGCGTAGTCACGCCGCACCTCGCAGGGCCAGTCGATTTCGGCGACCACCGCTCGAGCGTCAGATACAAGTCGGTTCTCACCTGCAACGTGCTGGCGAGCGCCATCCGCAACGATGAACAGCTGTTGCGGGCGAGCCGCGCGGATACGCTCAAAGACGAGCGATGTCTCACTCGGCCTATTAAAAATGAAGAATGCGACGGGGGTTTTCATTTTCAGGTACTCGCAGAGACCGGCCAAGAG
>JAEMTR010000087.1 GCA_016462245.1 Solirubrobacteraceae bacterium | reverse complement strand
CTAAGAGCCAATGTCCAACCTTTCACGATCGACTTTTCGTGGCTCCACGCCGCGCCGCGCGACCGTTGTCGGCGCCGGCTCGTTCGGTACTGCGGTCGCGATGCTGCTGGTTCGCGCCGGCGTCCGCACGACGCTGCAGGCTCGCACCGCCGCTCAAGCGGCGGAGCTTCAGCGCGACGGCGAGAACCACGCCTACCTTCCGGGCGTAACTTTCCCACGCGAATTGCGGATCGAAACGTCGGCCGATTCGCTGGAGCGCGCCGAGCTTGTTCTGCTCGCCGTCCCGTCAATCGCAATCGCCAACGTTATCGCCGAGCTGGGGCAGCGTGGCCTGCGCCCACGCACGCCGATCGTCTCGCTGGCGAAGGGGCTGGTCGCGCCGAGCGGAGCCGTCACAACGTCGGTCAGCAGCGCGCTTTACGGCGCTGAGCGCGTGGCGGTAATCGGTGGCCCAGCCCACGCCGACGAGCTGGTTCACGATGGCGGCGCGCTGGTCGCCGCCTCGACCGACGAGCAACTAGCTGGAATGCTCGCGCACATCTTCACTCGCGGCGGTGTCATCTGCGAGATCTCAAACGACCCACTCGGCGTTGAGTACGCAGGCGCGGCGAAGAACGCGGCGGCGCTCGCTTCCGGCGCAACCGAAGTGCAGGGGCTAAACGCCGCAGGCGCCGCGGCAGGCCACATCTTCCAAGAGATTTGGCGCCTAGCGGAGAGCCAAGGCGGCAGGCCAGAATCGATGATCGGCCTCGCCGGAACGGGCGACCTCGTCGCGACCGCGTTGGCCCCCGGCAGCCGCAACCGCCGCGCCGGCGAGCTGCTCGGCGCTGGTGTGCCAGCGGTAGAGATCCCGGAGCGCATTGGCCAAGCAGTGGAGGCGCTGGAGTCGGTGCCGATGCTGGCCAAGGCACTCGCCGACGCTGGCATCGACGCGCCGGTAACGGAAGGGTTGAGCGCACTGATCTCAGGCCAGCTCAGCGTTGACGACTGGACTGCGCTGGTGCGCACCTCGGTGCCACCGCCGGCGCTTTGGCGCAGGCGCGTGCGGCCTGGCTTCTGGGCGCGGCTGCGTGCCCGCCTGAGCCGTCAGCGTTAGCTAGCCAGCAGCTCGCGCTCAGCCGCCGCGCAGCGTCGTCAAGATCGCTTCGTAAACGCCGGCCCCGTGAGCCTCTTCGGCTACGCGGGCATTGGCGTGACCGGCCATCGCTTCAAGTAGCTGCGGGTCACGCTCCAAGGCGTTGGCGACAAACCAGAAGCTGCCAACCGTCGTCGCGACGCGCAGATCCTCGCGCGAGTCACCGATCGCCACGCACTCTTCTGGCTTGTAGCCGCGCATCCGCTGGTGGGCGGCAACGGCGTGGGCCTTCGAGACGCCACGAGGGCGCAGGTGGTAGGCGTGAACCTCGGAAAGCCCGGCGAGCGCCGGCGAGCGGCGATGGACTGCGCCGTTGTCGGTCAGCTCAAGCTCCTCGTGGCCATTGTCGGCGAGGAAGTGGTCGGCGGCGTTGGTGTCGATCAGGCCGCGCAGCAGGTGTGAAACCTCGCGCTCCCTGTGCCACGGGTCGTGAACCTCAAGGCAGCCGGAATACTCCTCGAGCAGCAGCGCCGGGGCGCCGCTGTCTTCGATCTGCTGGTGGATTGTGCGCTCGTCGGGCTGCCAGGTGCCGGTCAGCCAGTAGGTCTCACCTTCCATCACAACGCCGGCGCCGGTCTCGAAGATGCAGCAGCCTTGGCCGAACAGGCGGGCGTCCTCGATCGCCGTTGAGCGGCGACGGCCGGACATCACAACGACCTCAATCTCGGAGCGCAGGCAGGCCTCTATCGCCTTCGCTCCAAGCGGCGCAACCTCACCGTCTGGGCCGGCGAACAGTCCGCCGCCGGGGCCGAGCAGGGTGCCATCCATGTCAACGTATGCGCAGCGCACCTGATCGAGGGTAGCCATCGCGCATACCATCACCGTCGTGAGCACTGTTCGCACTACCGAGCCTTGGAGCGCGATGCTTGACGCAGGGCGCGCCGACGGCCGCTTGGTGCGTGAAGCATTCGAAGCTTCGCGCGCTGCGAAGACCGTTCCAATCCCGAGCGATCTGCAGCCAAAGCTGCTCGCCGGACTTAAAACGGCGGCGATTGAGCAGCTCTATAGCCATCAGCTCGAGGCGCTCGAAGCGGCTTGGCAGGGAACGACGATCGTCACGACCGGAACGGCCTCCGGCAAGTCGCTCTGCTTCCAGCTGCCAACTCTGGAAGTTCTCTGCAGCGACGCCCACGCGCGCGCGCTCTACCTCTACCCGACGAAGGCCTTGGCGCAGGATCAGGCTCGCTCAATCGCCCGCTTCGGGCTGACCGACGAGGTCCGCCCAGCGATTTATGACGGCGACACGCCGCGCGAGCAGCGCTCGGCGATCCGCAAGCGCTCAAACTTGATTCTCACCAACCCCGACATGCTGCACCTTGGAATCCTCCCCAACCACCAGGCCTGGGGCGACTTCTTCGCCAACCTCGCCGTCGTCGTGATCGACGAAGCGCATGTCTACCGCGGCGTCTTCGGCTCGCACGTCGCCAACGTGCTGCGGCGGCTGCGGCGGATCGCGCGAGCCTACGGAACCGAGCCACGCTTCCTGCTGGCCAGCGCGACGATCGCCAACCCGGTCGAGCTGGCCGAACGGCTGACCGGCCTCGCCCCTGTTGCGCTAATCGATGACGATGGTGCCCCCGGCGCCCAGCGGCAGATCGCGATCTGGAATCCGCCGATCGAGGACGAGGTTCTGCAGACGCGGCGCAGCTCATTGAGCGAAGCGGCGGGAATCGTCGCGGGGCTGGTCCGCGCCGACGCGCGGACGATCTGCTTCATCAAGTCGCGCAAGGGCGCCGAGCTGGTCGCGAAGATGGCGGCCGACGAGCTGCGCCGGCGCGGCGACGGAGCGATGGCTGACCGAGTCGCCGCCTACCGCGCTGGCTACACGCCGCAGCAGCGCCGCGAGCTGGAGCAGAAGCTAGTTAGCGGCGAGCTGCTGGCGGTCGTCACGACCGACGCATTGGAGCTGGGGATCGACATCGGCCAGCTCGACGCTGCGCTCGCCGTAACCTTCCCCGGCACGGTCGCTTCGCTGCGCCAGATGTGGGGGCGGGCAGGGCGCCGTGGCCGCGGGCTCGCGGTCTACGTC
Organism: Solirubrobacteraceae bacterium; assembly: GCA_016462245.1. Lineage (GTDB taxonomy): Bacteria > Actinomycetota > Thermoleophilia > Solirubrobacterales > Solirubrobacteraceae > F1-60-MAGs163. The sequence goes on along the minus strand of JAEMTR010000087.1, from coordinate 3,089 downwards.
GCCGGCGACGACGCGCTCGACCAGTTCTTCTGCCGCCATCCCGACGAGTTTCTTGATCGACCGGTCGAAGCGGCGATTCTCGAATACGAAAATGAACAGATCCACTTGAGCCACCTCACCTGCGCCGCCCACGAAGGGCCGATCAACCCGGACGACGACGCTGAGATTCTCGGCCCGCGAGTTCGAGCCCACTGCGAGGCGCTCGTCGCTAGCGGCGTGATGATCGAGCGGCGCGGCAGTTTCACGCTGCGGGCGCCGGAGGACTTCCCCGCCGCGCGCGTTTCGCTCCGCTCGGCCTCGCCCGATTCGATCAGCGTGATCGACGTCAAACAAGGCGAACTGATCGGCACGGTCGAAGCGGCGCGCGCCTGCTCAACGATCCACGACGGCGCGATCTACCTCCACATGGGCCGCTCCTACTCAGTCAGCGCGCTTGATCTCAACCGCCGTGAGGCGCTGGTCGAACCGTTCACCGGTGACTGGTTCACGCAGCCGAAGAAGGAGACCGAGACGGTGATCGAAGCGCTGCTCGACCGCCGCGAAACGCTCGGCGTGCAGCTCAGCTTCGGCCGCGTCGTCGTCAGTGACCAGGTCCTCGCCTACCAGCGCAAGCGGCTTCCGAGCGGTGAGGTGATCGACCTCAACTCGCTGACCCTGCCGAAGACGCAGTTCTCGACTCAGGCGCTTTGGTTTGAGACCGGCGAACTCAGCGAGCAGCTTCCACTTGACGTTCTGCTCGGCGCGCTGCACGCAACCGAGCACGCACAGATTGCCGTGCTGCCGCTACTGGCGATGTGCGACCGCTGGGATATCGGTGGCCTCTCGACCAACGCCCACGTTCAGACAGGCGGCCCAACGATCTTCATCTACGACGGCCACCCCGGCGGCGTTGGGATCACGCGGCAAGGCTTCCTCAGCTTCGAACAGCTAGTCGGTGACGCGCAGCGGCTGATCTCCGAGTGCCCATGCAGCCAAGGCTGCCCTTCCTGCGTGCAGTCACCAAAGTGCGGCAACCTCAACGAGCCGCTACATAAGGCCGGGGCGCTTGAGCTGCTGGAGCTGATGCTCTCCGCCGGCCAGTAGCTCGCTCAATTCGGCCTGCAAGAGAACGTTCAGTTTTTCGCGCTCCGCGTCGAAAGGGTGCCTTCAGGCGTTTAGACGACCATGAACCGACTTCTTCTCTCATCGACCGCGGTAACAGCCGCGTTACTGCTGACGTCCGCCAGCGCGTTTGCTGGCACCGGCGGCGTCGACCCCGACCAGCCAACGCCACCAGGCGAACAGAGCGGCGGCGTCGGTTACGGTGCGCCGCTCGTGACGCTCCCAGGTAAGCCTCGCCTCAGCGCCCAGAAGCTCTCGAGCCGCACGATCAAGGAAGGGTCGCGCGCCTCGGTAGTCGTGCGGATCAACCGTTCGAAGGGAACCAGCGCGCAGGTCAAGATCGCTATCGCTCGTAAGGGCGCGGCGACGATCAACTTCGTGGCTGGGCGGGTTACGACCAACCGCTCGCAGCTGATTCGCCTGCCACAGCTTGCAGCCGGAAGCTACCGAGTGACGGTAAGCATTTTCGGCGCATCTGCGCAGGAGATAATCCGTGGCGGGGTCATGCGACTGACGGTCAAGTCGAAGAGCGTTGCCAAGCCGAAACCGACGCCTCCGGCCACACCGTCGCCAACATCGGGTGTCTTCCCGGTAAGGGGTGCCTACAGCTTTGGCGGCGACGGCGCACGCTTCGGCGCCGGGCGGACCGGGCACATTCATGAAGGTCAGGACCTCACCGGCAACTCCGGGCTGCCGGTCGTTGCACCGCTGGCAGGCGAGGTTCGATTCGTCGACTATCAGGCAGATGGTGCCGGCCGTTACGTCGTGATGCGCGCCAATAACGGTTGGGACATGTTCTTCGCCCACTGCCAGTACAGCTCAGCGGCGGTCAAGGCTGGCGACAAAGTGAAGGCAGGTGACCGGCTCTGCCTGCTCGGCTCAACCGGCGCATCTAGCGGCCCCCACCTCCACTTTGAGATCTGGCCCAACGGCTGGCGCGACAGCCCCGGAACGAAGCCGATCGACCCACTGCCGCAGCTGAAGAAGTGGGCCGCCAACTAGCGCAGCGCGGCTCCGTGGCATCCTTCACGAATGGTTGATCGAAGTAAGCCGCAGTGGTGCCTGCCGTGAGCTCACAGGCGCCCGTGCTGGCCCGATCGCAGCTTGCGATGCGCTTCGACCGGCAGGAGCTCGCAGGGGCAGTCGCAGACGTTGGCGTGCTGGTGCCAATCGCCGCAGCGCTGATTATCAAGAACGGGCTTACGGCAACCGCCGTGCTGCTGCCCGCGGGCATTCTCTACCTCGTCGTCGCCTACATCTTCCGCCTACCGATCCCAGTTCAGCCGCTGAAGGCGTTCGGCGCGATCGCGATAGCTGAAGGGCTCGGAGCAAGCGAGATCGCCGCTGGCTCGCTGATGATGGGGGCGATCTTCTTCACGCTCGGCGGCGTTGGGCTGATCGACTGGGCCGGGAGGGCTTTCCCCAAACCGCTAATCCGCGGCGTCCAACTAACCGTCGGCCTACTTTTCCTCAAGATTGCTTGGGGGCTTGTCTGGACGGCGCCAAAGTCGTTTAGCGACGCGGCTGGCGACCCTTGGCTACTGCTCGCGCTGGCGCTGATCGTTCTGGCCGCCGCAGTCGCGCTGCGCAAACACTTGATTGCGCTGCTGCTCGTTTTGCTCGGACTCGCTATCGCCCTGATCCGTTCCGGAGCCGAAATGAAACTTGGCCCGTCAGGACTGCCGCTGCCCGATCTAAGCGGCGCGGCATTCGCCAGCGCGCTAGTCGTGCTGGTGATCCCCCAGCTGCCGCTGACCTTCGCCAACTCGTGCCTAGCTACTGCCGACGCAGCGAAGGTTTACTTCGGGCCTGCCGCCCAGCGCGTTAAGCCAGGCCGACTGGCGATGACGCTTGGCAGCGTAAATCTCTTCGCCGGCGCAATCGCGGGGATGCCGGTCTGCCATGGCGCCGGCGGGCTCACAGCACACCGCGCCTTCGGTGCCCGCAGCGGCGGCGCGCCGCTGATGATCGGCGGCGCGCTCGTATTC
>JAEMTR010000007.1 GCA_016462245.1 Solirubrobacteraceae bacterium | reverse complement strand
GCCGCTGAAGGGGGCCCGCATCACCGGCTCGCTGCACATGACGATCCAGACCGCCGTGCTGATCGAAACGCTGGTCGCGCTCGGCGCCGAGGTTCGTTGGTGCTCATGCAACATCTTCTCGACCCAGGACCACGCCGCAGCCGCGGTTGTCGTTGGGCCTGAAGGAACCGTCGACCAGCCAACCGGCGTTCCTGTCTTCGCTTGGAAGGGTGAGACGCTGGAGGAGTACTGGTGGTGCACTGAGGAGGCCGTCAACTGGCCTGACGGTGGCCCGAACATGATCCTCGACGACGGTGGCGACGCGACGATGCTGGTCCACAAGGGCCGCGAGTACGAAGCCGCCGGCGCAGTTCCCAACCCGGACGACGCTGAGTCGGAAGAGTTCCAAGTATTCCTTGGACTGCTGCAGCGCTCGCTGACCGAGGACGCTCAGCGCTACACGAAGATTGCCGCTGGCATCAAGGGTGTGACGGAAGAGACGACGACCGGCGTTCTGCGCCTAACGCAGATGGCTGAGAACGGCGACCTGCTGTTCCCCGCGATCAACGTCAACGACTCAGTCACGAAGTCGAAGTTCGACAACCTCTACGGCTGCCGCCACTCGCTAGTTGACGGCATCTTCCGCGCCACCGACGTGATGCTGGCCGGTAAGACGGCCGTCGTCTGCGGCTTCGGCGACGTCGGTAAGGGTTCGGCTGAATCGCTGCGCGCACAGGGTGCCCGCGTGATCGTCACCGAGATCGACCCGATCTGCGCGCTCCAAGCCTCAATGCAGGGCTACCAGGTCGACACGCTCGAGAACAATCTCGAGAGCGCCGACATCTTCATCACGACGACCGGCAACCGCGACATCATCACGGTCGAGCAGATGGGGCGGATGAAGCATCAAGCGATCGTCGGCAACATCGGTCACTTCGATAATGAGATCGACATCGCCGGGCTGATGGAGCTGAGCGGAATCGAGCGCAACAACATCAAGCCGCAGGTCGACGAGTGGATCTTCCCCGGCGGCAACTCGATCATCATGCTCTCGGAAGGGCGCCTGCTGAACCTCGGCAACGCGACCGGCCATCCGTCATTCGTGATGTCGGCCTCGTTCACGAACCAGACGATCGCTCAGATCGAACTGTTCACGAAGAACGATCAGTACGAAAAGCAGGTCTACGTGCTGCCTAAGCACCTTGATGAGAAGGTCGCGCGGCTCCACCTTGACGCGCTGAACATCAACCTGACAGAGCTGCGTGACGACCAAGCCGCTTACATCGGCGTGCCGGTCGAGGGCCCGTACAAGCCAGACAGCTACCGCTACTAAGGAGTTAGTCCTGCCCAAATCTGACGTTGCAGACTTGACCCTCGCGGCCTCCGGGCTGGCGAGGATCGAGTGGGCGGCCGGGCAGATGCCGGTGCTAAGCCGCGTCGCTGAGCGCTTCGCCGCGGAGCGGCCGCTTGAGGGGGTAAAGATTGCGATCTGCCTCCACGTCACGGCCGAGACGGCGAACCTCGTTCGCGCGCTCTCCGGCGGCGGCGCTGAGGTTGCGCTCTGCTCGGCCAACCCGCTCTCAACTCAGGATGACGTTGCCGCGGCGCTGGTCGACCACGACGCGATCGAGGTTCACGCAATCCACGGCGAGACGCTGGCGCAGTACCACGAGCACGTTGCCGCGCTCGTTGCCGGCCGCCCGCAGATTGCGATCGATGATGGCGCCGAGCTAATTGAGGCGCTCCACGGTGGAGACGACCCGCCCGCGGCACAGATGATCGGGGCTACCGAGGAGACAACGACCGGGCTCGTGCAGCTGCGGGCGCTTGAACGCTCCGGCGGACTGGCTTGCCCAGTGATCGCGGTCAACGAATCACGCACCGAGCGGGCCTTCAACGACCGTTACGGAACAGGGCAGTCAACGATCGACGGAATCCTCCGCGCCACCAACGTTCTGCTGGCCGGCGCTGTCGTCGTCGTGATCGGCTACGGCTGGACCGGCAAAGGGATTGCGCTGCGGGCCAAAGGGCTTGGCGCGACGGTGATCGTCTGCGAGGTTGATCCACTGCGCGCGCTCGAAGCGCGAATGGAGGGCTTCGAAGTGATGCCTGCGCTCGAGGCGGCTGCCAGCGGCGACATCTTCATCACCGTCACCGGTGGGCGCGAAGTATTGAGCGAGCAGCACTTCGTCGTGATGCGCGACGGCGCAATTCTCGCCAACGCAGGCCACTTCGACGTCGAGATCGACCTACCGGCGCTGGAGCGCGTTGCCGGCTCACGCCGTGAGGTACGCCCGCTGGTTGAGGAGTTCGAGATCAACGGTCGCCGGATCAACCTGCTGGCTCACGGCCGTGTTGTAAACCTCGCTGCCGCCGACGGTCACCCTTCAGCCGTGATGGATCTCTCGTTCGCCTCGCAGGCACTTGTTGTCGAGGGACTCGTCAAGGCCGCTGAACCGCTCAGCGCAGCGGTTCATCCGGTGCTAGAAGAGGTCGATCGCGAAGTCGCGAGGCTCAAGCTCGCCGCGCTCGGAGTTTCAATCGATTCGCTCAGTGAACAGCAGTTGGCCTACCGCCACCTCTTCTCGCCGGCGCCGCACGACGGCTGAGCGCCCCGCGCTGTGCGACGATGGCGGCAGTGAGCGACGAAGCGACAGCAGCGGCAATCGCCAAGCTTGAGGCCGACGGCGCTGCCGCGGCAACTGTTGCCAGCTTCTCCGGGCAGTTGCGGCGGCTCGCAGCCGGCGATCTGGGGATGCTGCCGGAGGCCGAACTGGAACCGATCGCTGAGCTTCCAGACGCTGAGCGGCTCGCGGTCGACGATGGGGCGATCACGGCGCTGCTCGATCAGACCGTCGTGATCAAGCTCAACGGTGGCCTAGGGACGAGCATGGGCTTGGCCGGTCCGAAGTCGCTGCTGGAGGTCAAAGATGGGCTCAGCTTCCTCGACATCACGGCGCGGCAGATCAAGGCTCTGCGAGCCGAGCACGGTGGCGCAAGGCTACCGCTGGTGCTGCTCAACAGCTTCCGCACGCGTGAGCCCTCATTGGCCGCGCTCGCTAGTTACGGCTCGCTCTCGGCCGAGCTGGAGCCCGACTTCCTCCAGGGCCGCGTGCCGAAGCTGGTCGATGACGGCAGCCTTGCCCCGGCCGCTTGGCCGGCCGATCCCGAGCTGGAGTGGAGCCCTCCAGGCCACGGCGACATCTACCCGGCGCTGGTTGGCTCAGGGATGCTGGCGGCGATGCTGGCAGCCGGCTACCGCTATGCCTTTGTTGCCAACGCCGACAACCTTGGCGCCGTTCTCGACCCGGCGATCCTCTGCTGGATTTCCGCCGAGCAGGCGCCGTTTGTGATCGAGGCTGCCGACCGCACAGCCGCCGATCGCAAAGGCGGCCACCTAGCGCGGCGCGCAGACGGCACCTTGGTGCTGCGCGAGATCGCGCAGACGCCGGGCGCAGACCTCGAGGCTTTTGCTGACACCGAGCGCCACCGCTTCTTCAACACCAACAACATCTGGCTCGACCTTCAAGCCTTGAGCGCAGCTCTCGGCGACGACGGCGTGATCGACCTGCCGATGATCGTCAATCGCAAGACCGTCGATCCCTCCGACGCCGACTCAACGCCGGTGGTTCAGTTGGAGTCGGCGATCGGGGCCGCAATCGCCGCGATCCCGGGCGCGGGGGCAGTTCGCGTGCCACGCTCGCGTTTCCTGCCGGTCAAGACGACCGATGACCTGCTGGTCTTGCGCTCAGACGCCTACGAACTAACCACTAGCGGCGCACTGCGGCTGGCGCCGGCCTGCGCCGGTCGCGCGCCGCTGGCCGAACTTGATCGCAATTACTTCAGCTTGATCGATCGCTTTGAGGCCCGCTTCGCGCAGGGCGCGCCTTCGCTCGTGGCCGCCGAGCGGTTGACCGTCAAGGGCGACGTCAGCTTCGGCGCCGCCGTGAAAGTCAGCGGCGCCGTCACGGTCGAAGCTGGGCCCGGCGAGCAGCTGCGGATCGAAGACGGGGCAACGCTTAGCGGCTAGCTGCGCAGCTCTTCAGCGCGATCTTCGAGCGCCTCGCGGCGCTGCTGCTCACGCTCGCTCTGGTCGATCGCGCGGAACAACAGGTAAGCCAGCGCGATCACCATCACAATCGTCTGTTCCAGCGCCATCAGCTCGCCACCGATCTGTTGATCAACGCCGGCGCTGAGGCCGAAGATCCCCTCGCGCACCTCGGAGTAGGAGTAGAGCGGGTTAGGCGCGAAGGTCAGCAGGATTCCCAGTAGTCCTACGCCGATCTTGGTCGAGACCATGTAGACCAATGGGCCCATTGCGCCGCCGTGGAAGCGCGAGCGGATCGGCGAGAGCAGCTGCCACCAATAGAGAAAGCCGACGCTGAGAAAGCAGACGTGCTCGAGCACGTGGACGCTCTCGTTCCCGAGCGCCGAGTCGTAGGCCGCCGGCACGTGCCAAGCCCACATCGTGACGATGTAAAGCACGACAGCTACCCACGGGTGCATCAACGGACCCAGCGCCCGCTCCAGCGCCTGCAGGCGACGCGTTGCTGGCCGCAGCAGGATCTTATTGAGGCCGAGGATGCAGAAGATCGGCACCAGATCAAGCAGCAGCATGTGCTGAGCCATGTGGAAGCTGAACGATTGCTCGGCCAGCGCGTCGATCGGTGAGAGCAGCGCTAAGGCCAGCGCGGCGAGCCCGACGAGCATGCTCGTCAGCCGCCAGATCGGCGCCGCCTTGGCCCCGTCTGCGCGCCGCACGCGCCACCAGCGCGGCAGGTAGAGCCCGCCGAGGATCAGGATCATCAGAATCGCGCCAGGCTCGATCGTCCACGACGTGTCGGCGGCGGCAGCGAGCGGCAGGATCGAAGTTGTTACCGGCATCAGGCTTGATCGTCGCAGACCGACTCTGGTGGCGATGCGACTGCTGCGCCAGAGTTGGCGGAATGCTTCGCACAGCACTAGACCTGCTTGTTCCACCGCTCTGCTGGGCTTGCCGTGAGGCGGCCGCCGACCGGCTCTGCGAACACTGCCGCTCGCGGCTGCCTTGGATTGAGCCGCTGGCGACGCGCCGTCGCGGCACTCTGCTCCAGCAGCATTGGTCGCCGCTTGCGTTCGAAGGGCCGGCGCGGGAGTTGGTTCACGCACTGAAGTTCCACTGCGCGACGGCGCTCGCCGGGCTAATGGCGCGGCAGCTGGTGGATTCGCTGCCGCCGCGTGCCTTTGCGCCCGATGCTGCATTGATCCCCGTTCCGGCCAGCTCGATTCGCCTCCGCCAGCGTGGCTTTGACCACGCCGAGCTGCTGGCCGTCGAGCTCTCGCGGCTCGTAATGCTGCCAGTCGAGCGCCCGCTCAGGCGCCAGCTGGCGATTGCGCGCAGCCAGCGCGGCCTTGGCCGTAGCGACCGTCTCAGTGGCCTGGGCCTGCGCCTTAGCGTCGCGCGAAAGGCGCCGCTCAAAGCGATCCTGATCGACGACGTTTGCACGACAGGCGCGACGCTTGAACTCTGCGCAAGCGCGCTCCTGGAGCGTGAAACTTGCCGCGTCAGCGCCGTCACATATTGCTCTGTTCCTTAGTGCTGAGCGGGGGGTACTTATTGCTCTATTCGTTAGCGCTCAACGGTGGTACCTTTGGCTTACCTCCATCACGACAAAGGACTCCCTATGCGCATCGACCTGACCGGGACCAATATCGAGATCAATGGGGAGCTGCGCGCGCTTGTGGCTAAGCGCTTCGCGAAGATCAAACGCAGAGTGCCAGAGGATGTTCGCTGCGATGTGATTCTGGCCGAAGAACACAACCCGAAGATCGCCGATGGGCAGAAAGCCGAAGCGAACCTGCACATCAAGGGTGGGACGATCAACGCCAAGGCTCACGAGCGCGATATGGCGGCGGCGGTTGGCCGCATCGCCGACGAGGTTGTGCGCCAATTGAACCGTCGCGGCGACAGGGCTCGCGCCCATAGCCGAGCCGGCTCAGAGACAATCCGCCACAGCCACCCGCAGGGCGCCGTCTAAGCGGCCCCGCCGGGCGCCGGGCGCGGCTACACTTCGGGCAATGGGTCTGCTCGAAAAAGCGTTGAATGTCGGCGAAGGAAAGCAATTTCGTCAGTACGAGAAGCGCGTCTCAGAGATCACCTCGTTTGAGGATCAGCTAGTCGCGCTCAGCGACGAAGAGCTGTGCGGCCGAATGGACGGCCTGCGCGAACGCGTTCGCGAGCAGGGCGAGCCGCTCGACAGCGTGCTGCCCGAATGCTTCGCGATCGTCCGTGAGGCTGGCCGTCGCTTCCTCAACATGCGCCACTTCGACGTTCAGCTGGTCGGCGGCATGGTACTTCACGGCGGCAACATCGCTGAGATGAAGACCGGTGAAGGCAAGACGCTGACGGCAACGCTCGCCGTCTGCCTCAACGCGCTCTCCGACAAGGGCGTCCACCTCGTCACCGTCAACGATTACCTCGCGCGCCGCGACGCCGAGTGGATGAGCCCAATTTACGACGGGCTTGGATTCAGCTGGGGTGTCTTGCAGAACATGCAGGATCCCAGCGAGAAGCTCGCCGCTTACGCCGCTGACATCACATACGGCACGAACTCCGAGTTCGGCTTCGATTATCTGCGCGACAACATGGCACAGACGCTTGAGGAGAAGGTTCAGCACGGTGGCCGGATCGGCGAGGACGGTCGGCCGGTCGCAATGCACAACTTTGCGATCGTCGATGAGGTCGACAACATTCTGATCGACGAGGCGCGTACGCCGCTGATCATCTCCGGCGCGCCCGAGGCCGCCGCCGACTCCTACGGCAAGTTCGCAAAGCTCGCGCCGCAGATGGTCGCCGGTAAGGCGCCGGAGGGGATGGATCCGCGCGCGAAGAAAGATTTCGTCGCCGACTTCGACTACGAGTTCGATGAGAAGCACAAGACCGTCGCAATCACCGAGCGCGGCGTCGGTAAGGCAGAGCAGTTCATGAACATTGACCACCTCTACCGGGCCGAGAACGGGCCGCTCGTCAACCACCTGATTCAGTCGCTGAAGGCGCAGAGTCTTTACAAGCGCGACGTTGACTACGCCGTGATCGACAACGAAGTGCGGATCATCGACGAGTTCACGGGCCGCATCCTCGAAGGACGTCGCTGGTCGGAAGGGCTGCACCAAGCGGTTGAGGCGAAGGAGGGCGTTCGCGTCCAAGAAGAGAACCAGACGCTGGCCACGATCACGCTGCAGAACTTCTTCCGCCTCTACGACAAGCTTTCGGGGATGACCGGTACCGCACTGACCGAGGCGACCGAGTTCATGAAGATCTACAAGCTCGGCGTAGTTCAGGTGCCGACGAATCAAACGCTCGTGCGTGAGGATCAGAACGATCAGATCTATAAGACGAAGGACGGCAAGTGGAACGCTGTTGCGCGTGAGATCGAGGCCCGTCACGAAATCGGCCAGCCGGTTCTCGTCGGCACGGTCTCGGTCGAGATCTCAGAGCTGCTCGGTTCAATGCTCGCGCAGCGAGGAATCCCGCACACCGTTCTTAACGCTAAGCCCGAGTACGCCGAGCGCGAGGGCGAGATCATCGCCGAAGCCGGCCGCCCGGGCGCCGTCACGATTGCCACCAACATGGCCGGCCGTGGCGTCGACATCAAGCTCGGCGGCAGCCCTGAGCACCTTGCCCGTGAGGAGCTGATCGCCAGCGGCGTCAAGCCGCATGAGCCTGAGTTTGCTGAGAAGATGCCGGCGCTGATCGTCGAGCAGGAGGCGAAGGTTGCCGACGCGCGCGAAGAAGTGCTCGAGTCGGGAGGCCTCTTCATTGTTGGCACCGAGCGCCACGAGTCGCGCCGGATCGACAACCAGCTGCGCGGCCGCGCCGGCCGGCAGGGAGACCCGGGCGAATCGCGTTTCTTCCTCAGCGCCGAAGATGATCTCGTTCGCCTTTTTGCCGGCGACCGGATCTACAAGATTCTCGACCGCCTCGGCGGCACCGATGAGGAAGGCAACGAGGAGCCGATCGAAGCGGGAATGCTAAGCAAACAGATCGAAAAAGCCCAGCGCAAGGTTGAGGAGCAGAACTTCCTAATCCGTAAGCGCGTGCTCGAGTACGACGACGTGATGAACGAGCAACGCCGCGTCGTTTACGCCTACCGCGACGAGGTTCTCGAGGGCGCAGACCTTGGTGAGCAGGCGCGGACCGAGATCGGCGAGGTGGCGAGCCGCCTGGTTGAGGAGTACACGCCCAGCGATTACGTCGAGGATTGGGATCTGTCAGGGCTGTTCGTAGCGCTCACCGACATCATGCCGGTCGGCACGCTCGACAACGAGCTGACCGCCGCTGCAGTATTGGCAAGCAATCTCGACCGTGAGACGCTTAGCGAGCGCGTTGTAAACGAAGCGATGGCGCTCTACGACGGGCGCGAAGAGGAGCTAGGCGACGAGCTGATGCGCGCGCTTGAGCGCTACCTGCTGCTGCAAACGATCGATCAACGCTGGAAAGAGCACCTCTACGACATGGACTATCTGCGTGAGGGCATCCACCTGCGCGGTTTCGCCCAGATCGACCCGCTCGTCGCTTATAAGAACGAGGCCTTCACACTCTTCGGCGACCTGATGAACTCAATCTGGGCCGATTTTGCGCGGATGGTCTACCACGTCGAAGTTGAGGTCGAAGTTGATCAGTCCGAAGGCCAGGTTCCCTTTGCCCAGGCTCCGGCCACGCCGATCGCGGCGCAGGCGATCAACTACTCATCCGGCGGCGGCACAGGCGCGCTTGAAGCGGCGGCCGCCGGAGGCGGCGTAGCTGAAGTGGCCTATGCCGGAGAAGAGCAGATTGTTGAAGCAGAGCCGGTTGAGCAGCGCGTCCTTGACGCCGACGAGCAGATCGGTCGCAACGACCCCTGCTGGTGCGGTTCAGGCCAGAAGTACAAGAAGTGCCACGGCGCCTGAGCAGCGCCCTGCGAGCAGGCCGCTTCGCTGCTAGCGTCGCCAGTCGTGGCTACTGGACCAAATCTCGAGTCAGCGCCGCAGCGCCTCAGCGCAGTAACTGAGCAGCTGAGCGAGCTGTCGAGCTTCCTTGACCCCGACGCGCTCGCCGCTGAGGTCGCTGAGCTTGAGAGCCGGATGGGCGCCGAGGGGTTCTGGGACAACCAAGATCAAGCGGCCCAAGTCAGCGCTGAGCACGCGCGCGCGTCACGCCGCCTTGAGCGCTGGCAAGAGCTGTCAAACGACGGCGACGACCTTGCGACGATGTTGGAGCTGGTCGACGAAGACCCATCTCTGGCCGGTGAATTTGAAGGTCAACTAATCGACGTTGAGCGGCGGCTGGCGGCGTTCGAAGAAGAGCGCCTCTTTGCTGGCGACTACGACGCCGGTGACGCGCTCGTAACGGTCAACGCCGGCGCTGGAGGCACCGACGCTCAGGACTGGGCCGAGATGGTCTTAAGGATGATGATGCGCTGGGCTGAGAGCCGTGGCTTTGAAGTCGAACTGCTGGAGGCCAGCGCGGGCGAGGAGGCCGGAATCAAATCAGCCACCTTCAAAGCCTCAGGCGAGAATGCTTACGGGCTCTTCTGCGCCGAGCGCGGCGTCCACCGCCTCGTTCGCCTCTCTCCGTTTGATTCCGCAAGCCGCCGTCAAACCTCGTTCGCCGGCGTTGAAGTCGCGCCTGTCGTTGATCAGATCGAAGGCGTCACGATCGAGGACGACGACCTTCAGATCGACACCTACCGCGCTTCCGGCGCCGGTGGCCAGCACGTCAACAAGACCGACTCCGCGGTGCGAATCACGCACCGTCCAAGTGGGATCGTCGTTCAATGCCAGAACGAGCGCTCGCAGTCGTCGAATAAGGAGACGGCGATGAAGATGCTGCGGGCAAAGTTGCTCGAGCTCGAAGAGCGCCTTCGTTCCGACGAGATCGCGGCCGAGAAGGGTGAAAGTCAGGACGTCAACTTTGGCTCGCAGATCCGCTCCTACGTTCTCCACCCTTACACGATGGTCAAGGATCACCGCACCGATGTCGAGATCGGCGATGCCCAGCGTGTGCTCGATGGCGATCTCGACGAATTCGTTCGCGCCGAGCTGCTGCGATCGAGCGGCGCTAAGTGAGCTCCGCCGATCACGACCAGTCGCGCGCGCCGTATCTAGACGCAATTGCCAACTACGCCGCGCGCCAGCCCGCCCGTTTCCACGTACCTGGCCACAAAGGGGGTGCAGGAGCCGACGATGCTTTCGTTGCGGCGATCGGCGAAGCTGCCCTCTCTCACGACCTAGCGCAGGGAATTGACGGGATCGACGACGGCCCGGCACCGACCGCTTATTCGCTCGCTGAGGCGCTGGCCGCTGAGGCCTACGGTGCCGAAAAGAGCTGGTTCCTGACCAACGGCGCGTCCCAGGGCAACCACGCGCTCTGCCTCGCGCTAGCACCGCTCGGGCGCCGGATCGTCGCCCAGCGCAACTCTCACGCCTCGATCGTCGACGGCCTCGTCCTCAGCGGTGGCAACCCAATCTTCATCGAACCTGAGTACGACAGCGAGCTGGGGATGGCGCTCGGAGTTGAGCCGGCCAAGCTCGGCGCGCTGCTGGCCGAGCACCCCGAGGTGCGAACCGCGTTCATCGTCTCTCCGACCTATTACGGGCTGACGGCCGATGTCGCTGGCTGCGTCGAGGTAGCGCACGCCGCCGGTGTGGCGCTGGTCGTCGATCAGGCGTGGGGCGCGCATCTGGGCTTCCACCCCGATCTGCCGCCGAGCGCGCTCGCGCTCGGCGCCGACGCCGTTCTCACGAGCACGCACAAGCTTGGTGGCTCGATGACGCAGAGCGCAATCCTTCACCTTGGTAGCAGCGAGCGAATTGACGAAGCTGCGCTCGGTCGCGCGATTCGGATCCTGCGCTCGACCAGCCAGAGCACGCTGCTGCTCGCCTCGCTCGACGCTGCCCGCCGCCAGTTGGCGACCTGCGGCGAGGAATTGCTCGGCCAGACGCTTGCGAAGCTGGTCGGAGTGCGCGAGCGGCTCGCGGCGATCGACAAGATAAAGCTCGTCGACGAGAGCTTCGTTGGGCGGCCGGGAATCGCCGGCTTCGATCCGATCCGGATCGTGCTCGACGTCCGCGCAGTTGGCTGCACCGGGCTCGAGTTCCTCACGGAGCTGTGCGATCGGCACGACGTCCATCCCGAGATGGCTGCTCAGGCGACGGTTGTGTTCGTCGTCGGCTTGGCTGAAACCGACGAGCAGCTCGACCGTCTTGTAACGGCCGTCGAAGCGAGCGCCGCTGAGCTGAGTCGCGGCGCCGTCGATGTCACGCCGGTCAAGCGGCCCGGGGTATCCGGCGGCTGCGTCGTTGCGCCGCGCGAGGCCTTCCTCGGCGAGGCCGAAGTGATCGCGCTCGATCACGCGATCGGCCGAATATCATGCGAGTCGATTGCTGGCTATCCGCCCGGCATTCCTGCGCTGCTGCCAGGTGAGCGAGTCAGCGCTGACGTAATCGAGCACCTGCGAGCAACTGCCGCAGCCGGTTCGCGCTTGCACGGTGCCAGCGACCCAACGCTGACAACTATTGCTGTCTTGCGCGAAGAGCGCCCAGCCTGATTCCCTAGGCTCTCTCTATGGATCAGGCGACCCGGCGCGAGCTAGACCACCTTGTGGCTGTCGCACTGGCCGAAGATCTCGGCGATGGCGATCGAACGGCTCTAGCGACGGTGCCTGCTGGCAGCACGGCTGCAGCGGTCGTGACGCAGAAGGCTCCCGGAGTGATCTTTGGGCTCGAGGCCGCCAAGGCAGTCTTCAGCGCGCTCGATCCAGCGGCCCAGTTCACGCAGCTCAGCGAAGAGGGGCTATGGCGCGAGGATGGGCCGGTGCTGGGCGTCCGCGGCGATGCCCGAGCTGTGATCAGTGGTGAGCGCAGTGCGCTCAACCTGCTCGCCCACCTGAGCGGCGTCGCGACAGCCGCGGCGCGCTATGTGAAGGCCGTCGAGGGAACGGGCGCGCAGATTCTTGACACGCGCAAGACGACGCCAGGGATGCGGCTGCTGGAGAAGGCGGCAGTCGTCGCCGGAGGAGGCAAGAACCACCGCATCGGCCTATCGGACGCCTATCTGATCAAGGAGAACCACATCGAGATGGCGGGCGGGATTGCCGCCGCCGTTGCCGGCGCGAGGGCCGCCGATGCGGAGCTGCCGCTGGAGGTCGAGTGCGGCAACCTTGATCAGGTCGACGAGGCGATTGCGGCCGGGGCCGAACGGCTGCTGCTCGACAACATGACCCCGACAGAGCTAAGCGATGTCGTCGCTCACGTAAGCGGGCGCGCCGAGCTCGAGGCCAGCGGTGGCGTAACGCTGACGAGCGTGGCCGAGATTGCCGCCAGCGGCGTACAATTCATATCGGTGGGCGCGATCACTCATTCAGCAGCTGCTTTAGATCTATCGCTGATCGTTGAGGTCGAGCGATGAGCTCATTCGACCTGCCGATGGCGTCCGAGCCGGCTCCAGATCGTGTCGCGATCGCCGAGCTGCACGCCGAGGTTCGCGAACTGGCGAAGGCGCGCGATGCCGTGATCCTCGCCCACAACTACCAAGTCCCTGAGGTTCAGGACGTAGCCGATTACGTTGGCGATTCGCTCGGTCTTTCGCAGCAGGCGGCCAAGGTTGAAAACTCAGTGATCGCTTTCTGTGGCGTTCACTTCATGGCCGAAACGGCGTCGATTCTTGCGCCCGAGAAGACCGTCCTGCTGCCCGACCTCGACGCTGGCTGTTCGCTCGCCGATTCAATCACGGCGCCGCAGCTCGAGCAGTGGCAGCAGCGCTACCCAGAGGCGATCACCGTGATGTACGTCAACACGACGGCCGCGATCAAGGCTTTGACCGATTACTGCTGCACTTCGTCAAACGCCGTTGCCGTCGTCAACCACATAATCGCCGAGCATGGCCCCGATGTTGAGATCTGCTTTGGCCCCGACATGTTCCTCGGCGCCTACGTTCAAAAGATTACCGGCCATCATCCGATGCACATCTGGGACGGTGAATGCCACGTTCACGCTGGGATTCGCCCCGACGACATCACGCGCGTGCGCGGCGAGCACCCCGGCGCCGACTTTCTAATCCACCCGGAGTGCGGCTGCGTTACTTCGATAATGGAATACGTCGCCGCCGGTGACGTCGGCGCTGAAGGCGTGCAGATGCTCTCGACCGGCGGGATGATTGGTTACGCCGAAAAGGCCAAGGCCGAGGGCTCCAAGCGCGACGTGATCGTCGCGACCGAGGTCGGGATGCTCTATCCGCTCCAGCAGGCCGCGCCCGACGTCAACTTCATCCCCGCCAACGCTGAGGCGAGCTGCCGCTACATGAAGATGATTACGCTGGAGAAGCTGCGCGACACGCTGCGCGACGGCAGCGGCGAGGTCAAGGTTGAGCCGGGAATAGCCGAGCTAGCGAGAGTGCCGATTGAGCGGATGGTCTCGATCAACCCTTAGAGACGCGGGTTGAGCGCGGGGAAGCTGGAGCACGCTTCAGTCGTCGCTGGGCTTGGGGTTCCTAGGCTTCTGATCCGACTTGCCGTCGCCGGGCCTGCTTGGGGCGCTCGGTTTGTCGTCGCCGCTGCTATCGGGCTTGCTTGGCTTGTCGGGCTTGCTTGGCTTGTCAGGCTTGCTTGGATTGTCGGGCTTGCTGGGATTGTCGGGCTTGCTTGGATTGTCGGGCTTGCTGGGATTGTCAGGCTTGCTTGGCGTGCCCGGCGCGTTGGGCTTCTCTTCGCCCTTGCCACCGCCGGGGCCGCTGTTATCCGGCTTCCTTGGCGCTGGCGTGCTCACCGGCGGCTGTGATGGTTGGCTAGGCGCGCCGTTGTCACCGCCGGGCTGCGAGTTGCCGCCGCGGTCATCGCGGCCGCCGTTAGGCCTGCGCATATCGGGCAGCGGTGCGAACACGGGGCTGCGCTCCTGGCCGTACGGCTGCCCCGGGGGTGTTTGGCCGGGGGCACCAAAGGCTGCGGGCTGGTCGCCGGCGACTGGGGCGCCGGGGGCTGAATCAATGTCGGCCGTTCCTCGGCTGTTAGCGCCGCTGCGGCCCGTGTCGCTGGAGCCGAGGCCAAGCCCTGGAATCAGCGCTGCCGCCGGGTCGCCGCCACCGAGCGCAGTGGCTCCGGCTGCGCTGGCGCGAAGGATCGCCGCGGCAGGCTCGGACTTGCTGCCTTGCTCGACGACCTGGCTGACCTTCGGCGCTGCCGTTGCGACCGCTGCGACCGAGACGACAATCGCGCTCGCCTTCATCGCACTGCTTGCCAGCGCATTGCCGCCACCGTCTGCGAGAATCTCGGCAATTCGGTGGCTTACATCAGGAGAAGGGCCGCGCTGGGCGTCGGCGAGCCAGAGCGCGAGCGGAAGTGGAGTGAGTGCTGTCACCGCGGTGCGGACCTGCACGCGCGCGCGGTGAACGAGCTGACGAACGCCAGCGTCGCTGACGCCAAGGTCGGCGGCAACGTCGGCGTGGGCGCGGCCGTCGACGGCAACCGCGAGCAGCGCGGCGCGCTGGCGCTCAGGCAGCTCGGCGATCACGTTCAGTGCGCTACGCACCTCTTCGTTCTGTTCGAGGATTGCGTGCGGGCTCAGCGCTCCGTCGGTCGCTTCGATTAGTTCAAGATCGCCAGATTCAGATCGGTTCATTGCGTTCAGGGCTCCGTTGTGGACAATTCGGTAGAGCCAAGGCCGCAGATCGCGGACCTCGGTTCCCGTAGTCAGCGCCGACCAGGCACTTAAGAACGCCGCTTGGACTACCTCTTCGGCCCGTGCCTCACCTAGAAAACGCTGGGCATAGCGAGTTAGCGCCTTGCTGTAACGCCCGACGATCGCCTCGAAGGCGCGCTCGTGGCCGGAGCCAGCGAGCGACGCCAGCCGCTCGTCGGACTGCGTTCCTAGTAGAGATACGGAAATGTGAGGTGTCACCGGTGCTCCTGAACTTCAGACAACGGTACTCCCCTTTTGTGACGCTTGCGCCCGATAATTCGATAAACGCTAGGAAAACTCGCTGTTTTCGTGCGGTCCGACGCAGGCAATCGAGAGTTCTTCAGGGTTTACGCGCCGCGCGGCCTCAGCCACCTGGTCGTAGGTAACGGCGTCGATTGCGGCGATTGCGTCGTCCGGGTCGAAGCTTTCACGATGGACGATCGCTCTGCCGGCTGCGTAACCGGCGACCGAGTTGGTGCTCTCGAACGAGAGCACGCGGCGACCGGCGACGTAGGCTCGCGCCCGTTCGACCTCTTCTTCGGTCGGTCCGTCGGCGGCAAGCTCGCCAACGATCTCCTTCATCCGCGTAAACGCCTCGACCGTTTTCGCCGACTCCAGCCCGGCTCCCAAGACCAGCGCGCTGTAGTCGCTAGCGATGTGGGCCATCGCAAAGACCGAGTAGGCGAGTCCGCGCTGCTCGCGGATCTCGTCGAACAGGCGCGAGCCCATCGAACCGCCGAGTAGCGTTGAGTAGATCCCAAAGGCGACGCGCTGGCTGGCGTCGCTGGGGTCAAGCTCGGGCTGGTAGAGCATCCGCAGGTGCGACTGGTTGCTGTCTCTCTGCTCGACCAAGGTGACCGGCTTGAAGGCAGCCGGTGCCTCGGGCTCCGGCGCCTCGGGCAGCGCAGGGAAACGGCCGAAATACTCATCAACTGCGCCGTTTGCGGGAACGTGCTCCAAGTTGCCGACGACGAAGGCGCCGCCAAGCTGCCCTGACCAGCGGCGCTCGCGGAAGGCGACGATCGCCTCGCGCGAGAAGCTCTCGATGTGCTGCTCGGGGCCGAGCACGGTGCGGCCGAGTGGGTGGTCGCCGAAGCCGGCCCGTTCAATTAGGTCGCCGGCAACCGATGCCGGTTCGTCCTTGTAGCGCTGAATCTCTTGGATCACGACGCCGCGCTCCTTGTCGAGCTCTTCGCCGTCGAGCTTCGGGCGGCCGACAAAATCGGTCAGCAGGTCGATCGCTTCGACCGCCGATTCGGCGCGCACCGTGATGTGGAAAGCGACGAGGTCGTGGCTGGTGTAGGCGTTGAGTGAGCCACCCATCCGCTCAGCGGTCTCATTGACCTTGCGGTAATCGTCGTAAATCTGGCCGCCCTTGAAGACGAGATGCTCAAGGAAGTGAGCCATCCCGTTCTCCTCGGCGCTCTCGGTGCGGGCACCGGCGTCGAAGGCAACAAGGATCGTTGTGGCGCGCGTTCCGGGGATCCCGATGCGATGGATCGGCAGTCCGTTGGCGGCTGTGCTGGTCGAGATTTTGGCCATTGGGTGAAGATAGCGGCGCTGGGCAGGGC
Organism: Solirubrobacteraceae bacterium; assembly: GCA_016462245.1. Classification (GTDB taxonomy): domain Bacteria; phylum Actinomycetota; class Thermoleophilia; order Solirubrobacterales; family Solirubrobacteraceae; genus F1-60-MAGs163. Next base: position 7,626 of record JAEMTR010000007.1, on the reverse strand, counting down.
GTTGGGCGCCAAATCCGCTGCAATCAGTGCTGCATTGCGCGCAGTGGGAAGGAATAGATGGGGCCGGTGGCTAATGTCGAAGCGATGGCCGCTACCGAGAAAGAACTGCGCCTGCGTGATTCGCAGGTTGCTCAGCGCAAGGATGCCGCTGCCGCATCGGGCCGTCCGGGCGACCCCGCCAATGCGATCGAGTGCCGCGGCGTAACTAAGCGCTACGACTCCAGCAAGGCAGGCCTGAGCGGAACAACGTTCGCAATTCGTCGCGGTGAATTCGTCTTCCTCGTCGGGCCAACCGGCTCTGGCAAGTCAACGCTGATGCGCCTCTTGATCAAAGAGCTTGAGCCCGATGAGGGTCAGATCCTCGTCGCCGGCCGCGACCTTGGCGAGCTCAGCCACAAGCAGCTTCCGTTCTACCGCCGCAACCTTGGCGTTGTCTTTCAGGACTTCAAGCTTCTTCCTGACCGCACGGTGTATGAGAACGTCGCCTACGCGCTTCAAGTAACCGGCAGCTCACGCGCCGACATCCGCGAGAAGGTGCCGGACATCCTTCGCCTAACCGGCCTTGCGACGAAGCTCCATCACTACCCCGACCAGCTTTCCGGCGGCGAACAGCAGCGCGTCAGCATCGCCCGCGCCTTCGTCAATGCGCCACCGCTGCTGCTGGCAGACGAGCCGACCGGCAACCTCGACCCCGAGACCTCGATCGGCATCATGCAGCTGCTTTACCGCATCAACCGCACCGGCACGACGGTGCTCGTCGCAACTCACGACTCGGCGATGGTTGACCGCATGCGCCGCCGCGTGCTTGAGCTCGCCGACGGTGTTGTCGTCCGCGATGAGCTCGACGGCCAGTACGCGCCGACAGATATGACGACGGCTGAGTTTGGCGCCTTGCTGCGCGAGCCTTCAACTGAGCCCCAGCGCGTGGCGAAGAAGCGCGAGCCGGGCGATGACTTCGACGAGGCGTTTAGGGACTAATGCGACTCGGATTCTTTACCCGCGAGGCATTCACCTCGATCTCACGCAATGCCGTGCCGAGTTTCGCTGCGCTGGCTTCGGTGTTAGTCACGCTGCTCGTGCTCGGAGTCTTCATCCCGATCGTCCAGGCGACGACCGGGGCCGCGAACGACGTCCGCGGTCAAGTAATAGTCAACGTCTACATGAAGAGCGACGCGACGGCGGCAGACGCCCAGCGCGTGCGCACGCAGCTGACGGCGCTGGACGGGGTCAAATCGGTTCAGTACGTCAGCAAGGGCACCGCCTACGCCCAGGAACGGCGAAAGAACCCAGATGCCTATGACTTGTTGGGCTCCAACCCACTGCCTGACACGCTGCGTGTAACGCCGAAGAATCCCGATAACGCACTCGCGCTTGTTAGCGCAATCGCGCCGCAGACACCGGGCGGGGGGCGGACGACGATCGACCCTTTGATCGATTCGGTCGGCTCGTCAAAGGACAACACCGACAAGATTTTGACCGCAACGCGCGTCGTCAAGCTGACGACCGGACTACTCGCCGCGCTGCTGATCGTCGCCTCGATCCTGCTGATCTCAAACACAATTCGCCTCTCGGTCTTCTCGCGCCGTCGCGAGATCCAGGTGATGAAGTTGGTCGGCGCGACCGACGGCTTCATCCGCTGGCCGTTCGTGCTTGAGGCCGTGATCCTCGGTGCGCTTGGCGCGCTGCTGGCGATTCTGCTGCTTGGCGTAATGAAGGTTGCGCTCGTCGATCCTCTGGTCAACGACTTCGCGCTGCTTTCCGCGCCGACCACAATCGGCTTTGGCGTTCTCGTTGCGATTCTGCTCGCTGCCGGTATTGGCGTCAGCGCGCTCGGCTCGGCAATTTCGATGCGCCGCTTCCTGCAGGTCTAGGCGCGTTCACCGCATAGCGCCCGCGGCCACGGCCCTACCCTCTCCTGCAGCGCTTAGTGCCGCGCCCTTCCAAGATCAATGTCCTCACGCCGCGTAGCCATCTCTCTTCTGGTCGTTGTCCTCGCTTTCGGCGCGCTCGTTGCCGTGGTCCTCGCTCTGATCGTGGGAATTTGGATCGGCGGCCGCAACGGCGACCTGGTTCCCGAGCCATTCCGCGGCGCGCTGGTCGGCAGCAATGATCAGATCGTCGTAAACGAGGCGCTCGACGAGATCAATGACAGCTACTACCGCAAGTTGCCGCCCGGTCAGCTCGCCGATACTGCTATCGCCGGCGCCGTCAAGAAACTGAACGACCGCTTCTCGACCTATCTCACGCCGGCTCAGTACAAGAAGTTCGAGCAGGCGCAGGCCAGCAGTTTCACGGGAATCGGCGTTACCGTTGACCGCAGCAAGCGTGGGCTGGTTATTCGTTCGGTCTACAAGGACTCGCCGGCAAAAGAGGCGGGCATCAAGGTCGGCGACAAGATTGTCGAAGCCAACGGGCGCTCGCTGAAGGGCCTGACGACGGAGCAGTCCTCGCAGCTGGTCAAAGGTCCAGCTGGCACGAAGGTCCGCCTCAAGGTTGTCCGCGACGGCAAGGAACGAACCATTGTCGCCACGCGCCGCGCGATCAGCGTCCCCGTTGTCGCTTCGCTGATGAAAACCGTCTGCGGCAAGAAGATCGGGATAGTCGCGCTCTCCTCATTCACCTCGGGCGCCCACGCCGAGGTCTACGCTGCGCTTCAGAAGCTGAAGAAGAAGGGCGCCCAGGCTTACATCTTCGATCTGCGCAACAACGGCGGCGGGCTCGTCGATGAAGCACAGCTAGTTGCCAGTGCGTTCCTCGCCGACGGGCCGATCGTCACGACGCGTGGCCGCAACGTTGCCACGCGGACGCTCGAGGCGACCGGTAACCCGGTGATTCCGAAGGCGCCGCTCGTCGTCCTCACCAACGGCGGCACTGCCTCGGCCTCAGAGATCGTCGCCGGCGCGCTGCAGGATCGCGGACGCGCCACGCTGGTAGGCGAGAAGACCTTCGGCAAGGGTGTCTTCCAGCAAGTGATTGAGCTCTCCAACGGAGGCGCGCTCGACATCACTGCTGGCCAGTACTTCACGCCGAAGGGGCGCAATCTTGGCGGCAAGGGTGTAGCGAAAGGTGCCGGCCTGAAGCCCGATCTGCTCGTCAAGCAGCCTGACGAGGCGACCAAGGACCTAGCGCTGCGAGCAGCACTAGCCAAGCTCGGCGGCTGCGCCAGCGTGAACTAGGTGACCCCGCCTCCAAAGCAGGAGCGCGCCGCCGGTGAGCCACAGGTTGTGCTGCTCGAGAAGCGCGGGCAGTTCTTCGTCGGCCAACCGTTCTTTGAGCCCGGGCAGCAGATCAGCATCGGTAAGCCGCCAGCCAAAGCGAAGCCTGGAAAACTGGCCCTGATCGCAACGCCCGGCGGCCGTTCAGGCAACGCGCGAGCGAAGGTGCTGCGGCTGCTCGGTAGCCCCGAAATCGCCCGCAACGTAGTCGAGGCGTTGATGCTCGACCGTGGCCTGCGCCGTCGCTTTCCAAAGACCGTGCTGGCAGCCGCCGAGGCCGCGCGCCAGCACCCGCACCCGGAGCCCGGACGCCGCGATCTGCGCGAGCTGACGACGTTCACTATCGACCCTTCAAGCGCACAGGATTTCGATGACGCGATCTCAGCCGAGCGGCTGAGCGATTCGCGCACGCGGATCTGGGTTCACATCGCCGACGTCAGCGCCTACGTGCGCCCCGGCGACCCGGTTGACCTCGAAGCCCGCCGCCGCGCCACCAGCGTTTACGTCCCCGGCGCCGTTGAGCCGATGTTGCCCGAGGCTTTGTCGAACGACGCCTGTTCGCTGGTGCCTGGCGAGGACCGCCTAGCGGTCACCGCAGAGCTGGAGTTTGAGCGCGCGAAGCTCGTCTCGAGCAGCTTCTACCGCTCGACGATCCGCTCCGACAAGCGGCTCAGCTACGAGGACGTTGACGAGATCTTCGCCGGCAACAGCAAGGCTGAAGCTCCGTGGGCCGAGCCGCTAGTTGCCGCGCGCGAGGTTTCGGCCGCCCGTGACGAGGCGCGCCGCGCCGGCGGTGCTGCGCTGGCGATCGAGTCGGTCGAGCCGGAGTTTTCTTTCGACATGCAGGGCCACGTCGCCGATTCGGTCGCCAGCTTCCAGACTGAGTCGCACCGCTTGATTGAGCACCTGATGATCGCCGCCAACGAGGCCGTCGCGACGCTCTGCATGGAGAAGAGCTTGCCGACGCTCTACCGAATTCATGAGCGCCCTGAATCAGAGTCGGTCGAGCGGCTGCTCGATCAGCTCGCCTCGCTCGGTGTGGCTACGCCGGCCACGCCCGAGCACCTTTCCGCAAGCGATGCGGCTGAGCTTGTCGCGGCAGCCTCGCTCTGCGTTGACGAGCACGTCAAGCGCACCGGCGTCGCGCGGATGGGGCTGACCTATCTCGTGCTGCGCTCGTTGCGCCAGGCGCGCTACTCGCCGGAGAACCTCGGCCATGCCGGGCTCGGCCTCTCGAATTACTGCCACTTCACGTCGCCGATCCGCCGCTACCCCGACCTGCTCTGCCATCGAGCGCTGCTCAGCGCCGTCGGCTGCGATGAGCAGGCGCCGCGCGCCGATGAGCTCGAGCAGATGGCGGTCTGGACCAGTGAGCGCGAGCGCGACGCGATTCGCACCGAGCGGATCGCCGACTCAGTCGCCGGCAGCTTCCTGCTCGAGCGGCGCGTGCTTGAGCGCGGCCCTGACAAGCCATTCGAAGGCGAGGTGACCGGCCTGATCGGCGCCGGGATCTTCATCAGCTTCGATGGCGGCGCGCACGAAGGCTTCTTGCCGGTTCGACGGATCAAGGGCGACTGGTGGGACCTCAATGAGCAGGGAACGATCATGACCGGCAACAAGAGCGGTTCAACGATTCGCTTTGGCGATCGCCTGCAGGTAAAAGTTGACCGGATCGATAAGGCACGGGGCCGCGTTGATCTCGTACTCGCCGAAGATCCGCCTGCTCGCTAGGCTCGCCTCAGATGGCTAAGGCAGGCAAAAAGAAGGTCGCCCCCGGCGACGTCGCAACCAACCGGCAGGCTCGCCACCGCTACGAGATCAGCGAGAAGATCGAGTGCGGGATCGAACTTCAGGGGACCGAGGTCAAGGCGCTGCGCGATGGGGCAGTTCAGATCAAGGATTCCTACGCCCAGGTTTGGGAGGGCGAGCTGTGGCTGCACAACTGCCACATCTCTCCGTACGCCCCGGCGGCGGCAAACAATCACGAGCCTGAACGGGTTCGCAAGCTGCTCGCCAAACGGGTTGAGATCGAACGCCTCGCTGGCGCTCTTTCACAGAAGGGCCTAACGCTGGTGCCACTGCGGATCTACTTCAAGGGTCAAAACGCCAAGGTTGAGTTGGGATTGGCCAAGGGCCGCGACCGCTTCGACAAACGCCAAGCGATCAAAGAGCGCGAAACCAAGCGCGACATGGACCGCGCGCTGCGCGAAGCGAACCGCTAGTCGCTCAGCCGCCCTTCATCTCCTGGATCACGTTGCCGCCGTCCACTACGAGCGACTGGCCGCTGACGTAGGAAGCCCCTGGGCCGCAGAGAAAGGCGATCAGCTCAGCGACTTCCTGCGGTGTGCCGCAGCGGCCGACGGGAGTGTGCGAACCGGCTGCCACCTCCCGCTCGGTTAGCGAACCGGTCTCAATCCAGCCCGGAGCGACACTATTGACGGTCACGCCGAACGGTCCGAGTTCAAGCGCGAGCGCGCGCGTTAGGCCATCAACGCCAGCCTTCGCTGCCGCGTAGGCCGAGGCGCGCGGGAAGGCTGCGATTGGTCCGCTGACGGAGCTGACGTTGACGATTCGGCCCCAGCCGCCGGCTGCGATTGCCGGCACGGTGAGTCGGCAGATCCGCGCAGTGATGTTGAGGCTTCGTTCGATCTCTTCCTGCCAGCGATCGGCGCTCATCTCGGCGAAGAGCGGCTCTGAGAGCGCTTCGCCCGACTGGACCATGCCGGCGTTGTTGACGACTATCTCGGCTGGGCCGAAGCGTTCGGCCGCCGCGGAGACCAGCCTGCTTGCCTGCTCCTCGTCGCGAAGGTCTGCGGTTAGGCCGATCGCTTCGCCGCCGCTCGCTTCGATCTCTGCCGCCCGCTCTTCGATCCGACTCCCCGTTGCTGCCAGGGCAACGCGGGCGCCGCGCGCGGCAAGTAGTCGTGCCGTCGCAAAGCCAATGCCGTCCGCTGCGCCGGCTCCGGTCACCAGGGCGCTGCGGCCGGTGAGCGACAGACCTTCCCAGCCGCTCTGGCTCACGAGCTTGCGCCAAGGATCTCTTCGGCGGCGGCCTCGGCCTCTTCGAGCTCAGCAGCGACCAGCTCCAGCCCTGACTTCCAGAAGCCGGGGTCGGTTAGATCAAGGCCAGCGATCTTCGCCAGATCTTCGGGGCTGCGCGAGCCGCCGGCGGCGAGCATCTCAAGGTACGAGGGGACAAAGGCTTCGCCCTCTTTTAGGTACTGGCCGTAGACCGAAAGCGCGAGCAGCTGGCCATAAGCGTAGGCATAGACGTAGCCCGGGCTGCCGATGAAGTGGGGGATGTAGCTCCACCAGCAGCGGTAGTCGGGCGTGATCTCAACTGCGTCGCCGAGCAGATCCTCCTGCGTCGCCTGCCAGTGCGCGGCGAAGTCCTCGACTGAGAGCTCACCCTGCTCGCGGCGGTGCGTGTGGACGGCCTCTTCAAAGCGGTTCATCGCCGTCTGGCGGAAGACGGTCGCGATCGAGTTCTCAATGTTCTCGGCCAGCAGGCTGAGCCGCGACTGGGGCGTCTCGGCGGCTTCGAGCAGGCGACGGAAGACGAGCGTCTCGCCGAAGACCGAGGCCGTCTCGCAGACCGTTAGCGGAGTGTGCTGTTCGTAGATGCCGCGCGGAATCGCCAGCGCCGCATGGACGCCGTGGCCGAGCTCGTGCGCGAGCGTCATTACGTCGCGCCGCGTTGCCGTCCAGTTCAGCATCACGTAGGGGTGGACGCTCGGCACGGTGTAGGCGCAGAAGGCGCCGCCGCGCTTACCGGGGCGGGCGGGAGCGTCGATCCAGCGCTCATCGAAGAAGCGCGCCGCGAGGTCGCCAAGCTCGGGTGAGAAGTCGCCGTATGCGTCGAGCACAATCTCTTTGCCCTGCTCCCAGCCGACCGTTGCCTCGTCTTCCGCGATCGCCGCGGCGCGGTCGTAATCAGCGATCCGTTCGAGGCCGAGCAGCTTCGCCTTCAGCCTGTACCAGCGCCGTGGCAGCTCGTAGGCGCCCTCGACCGCTTCGACCAGCGCTTCGACCGATCCGTCACTCGCTTCGTTCGCGAGGTTGCGGCTCGAGAGCCATGTTGGGTAGCTGCGCAGTCGATCCTCGGTTGCCTTGTCTTGGAGCAGCGTGTTGAAGAGGTAAGCGCGCGTGCGCAGGCCCGGCTCGAGTGCCCTTGTTACTGCCTCGGCTGCGCCGCGGCGGACGTCGCGCTCGGGCGAGTGGAGCAGGCTGAGCGCTTGATCGAGCGGTACCGATTCGTCCTCGCCGGGTAGCTCGACGCGGATCGCGCTGGTCAGCTCGCTAAAGAGCCGCGACCAAGCGTCACGGCCGGTGACTGACTTCTCGGCCGAGAGCTTCTCCTCGGCTTCGCTGAGAAGGTGGGGGCGGTAGCGACGGATCGTCTGCAGGTAGT
>JAEMTR010000086.1 GCA_016462245.1 Solirubrobacteraceae bacterium | reverse complement strand
TCGCGCTCCTCGGCGCTGGCCTCAAAAGCGACCGGCTTCCCGATTGCCAAGATCGCCGCGCGGCTCGCCGTTGGCTACACGCTCGATGAGATTCCCAACGACATCACGCAGGTGACGCCAGCCAGCTTCGAACCGACGATCGATTACGTCGTCGTCAAATGGCCGCGTTTCGCGTTCGAGAAGTTCCCCGGCGCGGATCCGCGCCTTTCCACGCACATGAAGAGCGTCGGCGAAGTGATGGCCTTCGGTCGAACCTTCCAGCAAGCGTTCGCGAAAGCGATGCGAAGCCGCGAACTAGATAGCCACGCAAAGCTCGACGGGCTAGGCGTTGATGATTTGATCGCGGCGCTAACGCCGGCCGGGGCGGAGCGTTACGACTTCATCCTCGAGGCCTTCCGCCAAGGCGCCACGCTCGAACAGGTCCACGAAGCCTGCCTTGTAGATATGTGGTTCCTGCGGCAGCTGCAGCAGCTCGCGCTCGAACCCGAAGCACCATTCTCGGGCCAGCGGGTCTATCGCTCGGTTGACACCTGTGCCGCTGAGTTTGAGGCCCGCACGCCTTACTACTACTCCGGCTGGGAGCAGCAGGCCGAGGGCGAGGTTGAGCGCGGCGAGAACGCTTCGGTGATGATCTTGGGCGCTGGGCCGAACCGGATTGGGCAAGGGATCGAGTTCGACTACTGCTGCGTCCATGCGGCGATGACGGTTCGCGACAGCGGCCGTGACGCAGTGATGGTCAACTGCAATCCGGAGACAGTCTCAACCGACTACGACACCTCTGACAGGCTCTACTTTGAGCCGCTGACGCTGGAGGACGTGCTCGCCGTCGCTGCGATTGAGCAGCCAGAAGGTGTGATCGTCCAGTTCGGCGGCCAGACGCCGCTGAAGCTTGCTGAAGGGCTCGTCGAGGCCGGCATCAACGTTCTAGGCACAAGTGTTGACGCGATCGACCTAGCCGAAGACCGCGGCCGCTTTGGCGGACTGCTCGAAAGCCTCGGCTACCAAGCTCCCCCTTACGCCGAAGCTACCTCGGTTGACCAAGCGCTGAGCGTTTCAACCGACGTGGGCTTCCCGCTGCTAGTGCGGCCAAGCTACGTGCTCGGCGGGCGCGCGATGGAGATCGTTTACTCGCAGGACGACCTAAAGGACTATCTCTCGCGCCACGTGCGTGAAGACGGCCGCGCGATCTACCTCGATCGCTTCCTCGAAAACGCGATCGAGGTAGATGTAGACGCGCTCTGCGACGGTGAGAGCGTTTGGATCGGCGGCATCATGCAGCACGTTGAGGAGGCGGGAATCCACTCCGGTGACAGCGCCTGCGTGCTGCCGCCGCACTCGCTAGGGCCAGAGATGATGGCCGCGATCCGTGAGCAGAGTGAAGGGATTGCCAAAGCGCTTGGCGTTGTCGGCCTCTGCAACATCCAGTTTGCCGTCTACGGCGCCGAGCTCTACGTGATCGAGGCCAACCCGCGCGCCTCACGCACGGTGCCGTTCGTCAGCAAGGCGATTGGCTTGCCGCTCGCGAAGCTCGCCTGTCGCCTGATGCTCGGAGAAAAGATTGGCGATCTCGAGCTACCCGCTGATCCGATGGGCCACGACCACGTATCGGTCAAGGAGGCGGTGATGCCGTTTGACCGCTTCGACGGCGCCGACGCACTGCTCGGGCCCGAGATGCGCTCGACCGGTGAAGTGATGGGTGTAGCGCGCGACTTCCCGACTGCCTTCGCAAAGGCCCAGGCCGCCGCCGGCGCTGCGCTTCCGGATGGGGGAACTGCCTTCATCACTGTCACCGATTCGGACAAGGCGGGCGCGGTCGCGATTGCGCAGACGCTCCACGACCTCGGCTTCAAGATCGTCGCCACGCGCGGAACGAGGGAGGCGCTCGAGCGGATGGGCGTCCCGGCGACCGAGCTGATGAAGGTCGGCGAAGGTTCGCCGAACGTCGTCGACATGATCGAAAGCGGCGAAGTGACGCTCGTCGTCAACACGCCGACAGGATCCGGCGCACGCACCGACGGCTGGGAGATCCGCCGCTCAGCGGTGGCCCGCAGCGTCCCCTGCCTAACGACTCTGGCCGGTGGCTTGGCGGCAGTTCGGGCTATCTCATCGGCTCGTAGCGGCGAGGCAGAAGTGCTCTCTTTGCAGGAGATTCACCGAGGCTTGCGCTCAGTTGAGGCGGAGGCGTGAGCGGAGCCGTTGACCGCGTTCAGGCCCCGTTTGGCACGCGCGAAGTAGTCGTTTCGGGAACCGAGGATGCTGGTCCTTACCGCGTCTTCAGCTGCCTCGACGCCGCTGGGCCCGAGCCGACCTCTGGCCAGTTCTACATGCTCGCCAGCTCGGAGAGGTGGGGCGGTGGCAGCGAAGAGCGGCCGTACCTTCCGCGGGCAATCTCGGTGCTGGCCGCCGGCGATCGGCAGCTCTCGTTTGTACTCGAGGTAGTTGGCCCCGGCACCGAGCGGCTCGCTGAACTCGAAGAAGGCGACGCGCTGCGACTGCTCGGCCCACTCGGCAACGGCTTCACCGCCCCACCCCCTGGGGTTCGCGCGATTCTTTGTGGCGGCGGGATCGGTGTCGCGCCGCTCGCATTGCTTCAGCAGGAGCTAGTCGCGCAGGGCTACGAAGTAACCGCTTTGCTGGGCTTTCGTGACCGGGAGCACGCTGCCGGGGCGGAGTTCCTCGAGGCTGCGCAGGTCGCGACCGACGATGGATCGGTTGGCCACGCAGGGCTCGTGACCGAACTCCTCCTAGCCGAGCTCGACCGCGACGCGAGCGCTGTGATCTACTCCTGCGGCCCGCCGCAGATGCTCGAAGCCGTTCGCGCGATCAGTGTCGATAGAGGCGTGCCCGCCCAGCTTGCGCTCGAGGCGCCGATGGCCTGCGGCTACGGAGCCTGTTACGGCTGCGTCGTCAAGTGCGCCGACGGCAGCTTGCGCCGAAGCTGCGTTGACGGACCGGTTGTGGAAGCAGGCGAACTGGCGGCCGACTGGCTCGCGGTAGCGAGCTGACGATGGCCGTTGACCTCTGCGGCCTGGAGCTAGCGCACCCTGTCATCAACGGCTCGGGAACCTTCGACGTAATCGCGGCCCGTCGTGTATTCGGGCCGAGCATGGACGAAAACCTCCCCTTCTCAGCCTTTGTTTCAAAGACGATTACGCTCGAACCACGGCTCGGTAACCCGCCACCGCGGCTCTTTGAAACCGCGGCAGGGATGATCAATTCGATCGGCCTGCCAAACCGCGGCCTGGCCGGTTATCTCGAACACGATCTGCCCCAGCTCGCGACGCTGCCGGTGCCGCTGATCACGAACGTAATGGGCTCCAACGCTGACGAAGTCGGTCAACTGTTAGAGGCGCTTGACGGCCGCGAAGAGGTCGCAGCACTCGAACTCAACGTCTCCTGTCCGAACGTGAAGACCGGTCTTGACATCGGCTCCGACCCAGCCGAGCTGACCAAACTGCTCGCCGCCGTGCGCGGCAAAACGTCGAAGCCTTTGATCGTCAAGCTGACCCCGAACACGGCCAACGTCGCGCTCGTCGCGGCCGCCGCCGAGGCCTCGGGCGCCGACGCCGTTTCGCTGATCAACACACTCCGCGCCTTCGCCGCCGACCCGGCGCGGCCCGGGAAGGCCTGGCTTGGTGGAGGCACTGGCGGCCAATCTGGGCCGGCGATCCGAGCCGTCGCGCTGGCCCAAACGTGCGCCGTTGCGGCTGCGATTGAGCTGCCAATAGTCGCGATGGGCGGGATCGCCAGCGCCGCAAACGCCCGCCAATTCCTCGACGCTGGAGCCCTCGTAATCGCAGTAGGTACCGAGAGTTTTCGGGATCCCGCGGCGGCCGGCGCGATCCGCGATGAGCTGCTCGAGCTGAGCTGAGCGAGTCCGGTCGCGAGCTCGTCGAGCTCAGCGCCAAGCGCAACTCTCGACCTCAACTCGACGTCAAGTCAAATATTTCAACCACTCGTCGCAGCGCGATCAGAGTTGTGTATGCTCGCCACCGTGGCTTCGGCAACCGAAAAAAATTCACTCGCGGCGGCAGAGGCACCGGAGCGTTCGAAGCTCCAGCGGATGGAAGCTCTAGAGCGCGCGAATCAGATTCGCAGCCAGCGCGCGAAGCTCAAGCGCGACCTGCGCGCCGGCAAGGCGACAATCGATCGTCTGCTCGAATCACCACCGGAGTACCTCGAGACGGCGAAGGTCTTCGACCTGCTGCTCGCAGTGCCGAAGTTCGGCCGCGTCAAGGCCAACAAGATTCTTCAGCAGGTCCGGATCTCACCGAGCAAGACCGTCGGTGGCCTCTCCGATCGCCAGCGCGGCGAACTCGTTCAGTTGCTGCGCAGCCGCACGCGCTAGTCGCGCCGGGCGATCGCTTAGCCTGCGCCTGTGGCGCACGTAATCGTGATAACCGGCCCTTCAGGGGTCGGCAAAGGGACCGTTATTCGCCTTCTGCGCGAGCGAATCCCTTCGGTCCGGCTAAGCATCTCGGCGACTACGCGGCAGCCGCGCCCAGGCGAACGCGATCGAGTCGACTACCACTTCCTAACCGCCGAGCAGTTCGACGCGCTTGTCAGCGAGGCTGCGTTCGCCGAGCACGCGCGCTACGCGGGGCACCAGTACGGGACGTTGCTATCTGAGTTGGAGCGCGAAGGCGACGGCGACGGGGTAGTGATGCTGGAGATTGAACTCCAAGGAGCGAGGCAGATCCGTGAGTCGATGCCCGAGGCGCTGCAGGTTTTCATCGCGCCTCCATCGTTCGAGACGCTGCGCGAGCGGCTCGTCGGCCGCGGCACCGATTCGGCTCAGACGATCGACGAACGCTTGTCGGTCGCTCGCGATGAGCTCGAAGCGCAGAACGAGTTCAGCGAGGTGATCGTTAACGACCGCGTCGGCGACGCCGTTGACGCCTTGGAGGCGCTAGTTCAGTCGCAGCTGGGCGGGGCGGTAGACTGATCAACATGATCGCTCCTCGGATTGACGCCCTGCTCGAACAGGTGGACTCGAATTACGCCACCGTGATCGTCGCCGCAAAGCGTGCGCGCCAGATCAACAGCTACTACCACAACCTCGGAGAGGGAACTTTTGACGAGTTTCCGCCGCCGATGGTTGCCAGTCATTCGGCCAACTACCTCACGATCGCACTCGAAGAGGTCGCCGAAGGCAAACTGATTTACCGCTACCCCGAGTAGCCAAGCAGAGTCAGGAGGCTTGAGATGGCCCGAATTCTTCTCGGAGTTACTGGAGGGATCGCCGCCTACAAGGCGCTCGATCTAATTCGTCTCGCAACCGCGGCGGGCCACTCGGTTCGCGTTATCCAGACCGATAACGCACAGCGCTTCGTAGGAGCGGCATCGTTCGCCGCAATCACAGGCGCGCCGGTATTGACCAGCGAATGGGAGCGCGACCCGGCTCGCGGCGCATTCCCTGACCAGTCGACACCCGAGCACGATCCAATCAGCCACTTGGAATTGGTTCGCAACGCCGACTGCTTCGTGATCGCGCCCGCGAGCGCGAACACAATCTCCAAACTGGCGTCCGGCGCCGCCGACAATCTCTTGACTAGTGCTGCGCTCGCCGCCTCCTGCCCGCTGGTTATCGCCCCGGCGATGAACCATCAGATGTGGCAGAACGCTGCGACGCAGGCCAACATTGAGTTGCTGCGCGAGCGGGCGGTAACGATTATTGACCCCGAGGTTGGCTCGCTCGCCAGCCGCAACGAGTGGGGGAGCGGGCGACTCGCCCAGCCGGCCACAATTCTCGCCGCCGTCGAGCAGATTGTCCCCGCCGGAGCGCGGCCCTGGGATGGTCGCCGCGTATTGGTGACGGCCGGCGGCACGCGCGAGCCGATCGACGCAGTGCGGTTCGTCGGCAACCGCTCATCGGGGCGGATGGGCTTCGCTTTAGCTGAAGCCGCCGCGGCGCGCGGGGCCAACGTAACCGTAATCGCAGCCAACGTCGATCTGCCGCGGCACACTCAGATTTCATATATCGACGTTGAGAGCGCGGCGCAGCTCGAAGCAGCTGCGCGAGACCAATTCCCTAGCTGTGAGCTCTTGCTGATGGCCGCCGCAGTTGCCGATTTCACGGCTAGCGAGCCGGCGCCAGGGAAGCTGAAGAAGGACGGCCGCAGCGAGTTGGAGTTGACCCTGTCACCGACGACCGATGTGCTGGCAGCGCTCTCAGAGCTGAGGACAGAGGGCCAGACGCTGGTTGGCTTTGCCGCTGAGCACGGCGCCGACGCGGTTGAAGTTGGACGCACGAAGCTGGACAGCAAAGG
>JAEMTR010000264.1 GCA_016462245.1 Solirubrobacteraceae bacterium | reverse complement strand
GCGAGCGAGCGCGGCGGCGAGTCGCGCGCCGCCCATGGCAGCACGAGCGGCACGTCCCAGTAGTTGTTCGTAAGCCACGAGCCAGGTCGGTAGAGCGAATGGACGGCCTGACCTTCGTTCAATTCCAACCAACGTTCACCATCGCTGAACTGCACCACGCGCGCATATTGGTACTCGGTCTCGCTCTCCCAAATCACGGTCGAGGCGCCAGCGCTTTTGATCTCGCCGACAGGAGCGAAGAGCGCGACGATCATCAGCAGCGGCAGCGCAATCCAGCGCCAACTGAGCGCCGGCATCGCAACCAGCGCAAGCGAGAGAGCGAAGACGATGAAGGTGCGTCGCGTTCCCAGCAGCGGCACCAACAGCAGAGCACTGAGGAACACGCCGGCGAGGCTTCCGATCGTCGATATCGCGTAGAGCCGCCCGGCGACGTTGCCGGCCTCATCGGCAGTCTTAACGCTGAGCCGGATCGCGTAGGGAGCTGCGGCGCCGAGCACCATCACTGGGAAGGCGATCAGCACCATCACGGCAACAAGCGAACCGACGAACGCGCCGGCCTCTACCTGATCGAGCGCTTGGACGGAAACGCTGAGGAAGGGACCGGCGATGAACGGGACGAGTGCCAGCAACGCGGCGGCGATCATCACGAGGCGCGCCAAACCGGAAACCGTTGGGTCTCGGTCGGCGAGCCTGCCGCCGTACCAGTAACCGATGCTGAGCGCGACCAGAACGGTCGCGATCGTGTTGGCCCAAACGATCGTTGAGGCACCAAACCAGGGCGCAATAAGGCGCGCCGCGGCAATCTCCGAACCAAGCGATGCGGCGCCGACTACGGCGACGATCGCAACCGTTAAGCGATGTATTCGACGAAGTCCTTCTTGCGAGCGCCACAGACCGGGCAGTACCAAGTGTCAGGGATCTCCTCGAACTGAGTTCCCGGTGGGATTCCGCCGTCAGGGTCGCCCTCTGCCGGGTCGTAGATGTAGCCACACGACTCGCAGATCCACTGTTTCACTGCTTCGCTATCAGTCATAAATAAAACGGTAGCGCAGCAGGGCGGCGGCGGGGGCGCCCGTTAAGCTGAGCGGCGTGGAGTTCGATAAGCCAGCACCGGGAGAGGAACTGAATGAATCGGGCGAAGCGACGCTTCCGCGCCAAGCAGCCTCGGTGATTCTGCTGCGTGGAGGGTCGCAGGCACTTGAGCTGCTGCTCGTGCAGCGCACGCCCGATGCCCGCTTCATGGGTGGCTTCTGGGTCTTCCCTGGCGGCGCCGTTGACGCCCACGAAGGGGAAGGCGACGAAGCCCACCGGCTGGCCGCAGTTCGCGAGCTCGAAGAGGAGGCGTCGGTCAGCGGTATTGCGCCCGCCGATCTAGTCAAGTTCTCACGCTGGATTACCCCAGCAGCCGTGAAGATTCGCTTCGATACGCACTTCTTCCTCGCACCCGCGCCCGCCGACGCGGCACCGGTCGTCGACGGTAGTGAGATCGTCGACCTCGTCTGGCATACGCCTCAGAGCGCGCTAGACGCTTACGGGCGCGAAGAGTTGCCGCTCGTCTTCCCGACGATCAAACACCTTGAGCAATTCTCAGCCTTTGAGAGCGCCGACGCTTTGATTGAGCATGCGGCCGAGCAGACGGTCGAACCGGTCGAGCCGCGGATCTTGATGGAGGGTGAAGTCGCGCGCGTATTATTGCCGGGCGAACCGGGCTACGACTGAGGCGCTTCTTCAGCGACGATCTCTTCCTCAGCGACCACTTCTTCCTCCG
>JAEMTR010000263.1 GCA_016462245.1 Solirubrobacteraceae bacterium | reverse complement strand
TCGATGCGCCCGACAGGATTCGAACCTGTGTCTGACCGATTATGAGTCGGGGGCTCTAACCGCTGAGCTACGGGCGCGCCCTGAGTATGGCGCGGATTGGCGCTCAGATGTAGAGTTCATTGCCGGTTACCGATTGCCTAGGAGGCGAACAAGCGAGATGTCCGACGAAACAACGAAATATCTGCTGACAGAAGACAAGATCCCAACCCACTGGATCAACATCGCTCCCGACCTTCCCGGCGATCCGCTGCCGCCGCTAAACCCGGCCACGAAAGAGCCCGCTGGCCCGGAAGATTTCCTCGGCATCTTCGCCGAAGAGCTGATCATGCAGGAGGTCTCGCAGGAACCGGAGATCGAGATCCCTGAAGAGGTGCGCGAGGTTTACAAGCTCTGGCGCCCAACGCCGCTCTACCGCGCCCGTCGGCTCGAGAAGGCGCTCGACACGCCGGCCCACATCTACTTCAAGTACGAGGGCGTCTCACCGACCGGCTCGCACAAGCCAAACACGGCCGTGCCACAGGCATTCGCCAACGCCAAGGCCGGAATCAAGAAGCTGACGACCGAGACTGGCGCCGGCCAGTGGGGCTCATCACTTGCCTTCGCCTGCGGCATCTTCGACCTCGAGTGCGAGGTATTCATGGTCGGCTCGTCCTACGACAGCAAGCCATACCGCCGCTCGATGATCGAAACCTTCGGCGCGACAGTCCACCGCTCGCCGTCTGACCTGACCGAGGCCGGCCGCGCAAACGCGCAGCATCCGACCGGTTCGCTGGGAATCGCGATCTCGGAGGCGGTTGAGATCGCCGCCCAGAGCCCTGAGGTCAACTACGCGCTCGGTTCCGTCCTCAGTCACGTGATTATGCACCAGACGATCATCGGCCAGGAGTCGATCCTGCAGATGGAGATGGCCGGTGAGGAGCCGGACACGATCGTTGCCTGCTTAGGCGGCGGTTCCAACTTCGGTGGCCTTGCGATTCCATGGATGCGTCGCAACATTCGCGACGGCGCTACGACGCGCTTCATCGCCGCCGAGCCTGCCGCTTGCCCAACGCTGACGAAGGGCGAGTACGCCTACGACTTCGGCGACACGCAGGGCCTGACGCCGATGATGCCGATGTACACGCTCGGCCATGACTTCGTGCCGCCGCCGGTGCATGCCGGTGGTTTGCGCTACCACGGCGCTTCGCCGCTGATCTCAGCGCTTGTGCACGGCGGAATGGTTGAGGCTCGCTCGGTTGCTCAGAACGACACCTTCGCCGCTGGGATGCAGTTCGCCCGCGCTGAGGGAATCATTCCGGCGCCAGAGCCAACGCACGCGATCAGCGTCACGATCGCTGAAGCTGAGGCAGCCAAGCAGGCAGGCGAGGAACGCGTGATTCTGTTCGGCCTTTGCGGCCACGGAAACTTCGATTTGGCCTCCTATGACGCCTATTTGGCGGGGAATCTCGAAAATCTTGAGTTTTCGCAGCAGGAGATGGACGATGCGATGGCGAAACTCCCCGATGGCGTACCAGCAATCTGATCGCCATTAACCCAATCAAGGAGCAATTCTTCAGATGACTACCGCAGGCGCAGAGCCCGGCCACATTGTGGCTGGCAAAGTCCTAACTGATACAGGCGAAATCCTCAAGAAGTCTTTCGGGACGATCTGGATTATCGCTTTGATCTTGTTCGTTCCGGTCGCGATTCTCGGCTATTTCGCAAGCGACAGCGGGATCATTAGCTTGATTTACAACGTCGTTCTTCTGCTCGCGAGCCTTTACATGACG
>JAEMTR010000262.1 GCA_016462245.1 Solirubrobacteraceae bacterium | reverse complement strand
GCTGATGGCTGCCGAGATCGAAGAGCAGCCGCTGGCATTGTCGCGACTGCTGGACAGAGGCCTAGAGCCGATTCGCGCGATCGCCGATCAGATCCGCGAGTTCGACCCTCAAATGGTGCTGTTATGCGGTCGCGGCACGAGCGATCATGCAGCGCTGTACTTCAAGTATCTGCTTGAGATCAAGCAACAAATTCCGGTAGGCCTTGTCTCGCCTTCGACGCTCACGTCATATAACGCCCAGCCGAAACTTGCTCGAGTACTCTGGGTCACGGTCAGTCAATCCGGTGGTTCTCCGGACCTCGTCGATGCCACCGCCGCTGCTCGCTCGTGCGGCGCGCTGACCGTCGCGGTTTCCAACGCGTCCGATTCTCCCCTGGCTGCCGTCGCCGAACTGAACGTTGAGATCATGGCCGGCCCAGAGAAAGCAGTCGCCGCAACTAAGAGCTACACCAGCCAACTGCTGGCGCTCTATCTACTGGCCAACGCCTGGGCAGGCGGCGACGCTTCGGTAGCCAAGACGCTGCCATTGTTTGCTCAACAAGTGATCGACGCCAAGGGCGGGGCCCGAATCGCATCTCGTTACCGCTTCGTCGAAAAAATCGTCATCACAGCGCGCGGTTATGCCTACCCGACCGCCCGTGAGGGCGCCCTGAAGCTGATCGAGACCTGTTATCTATCGGCTCACCCCTTCTCAAGTGCCGATTTGATGCACGGGCCGCTGGCGATGATCGATCACAGCCACCCGGTGATCGCGATCGCTCCTGAAGGCATCGGCGGCGAACTGATCCAGCCGGTCCTCGATCGACTCGCCGATCAAGACGCCGACATCGTCGTCATCGGCAGCTCGGCACACGCCTCCG
This sequence comes from Solirubrobacteraceae bacterium, assembly GCA_016462245.1. Classification (GTDB taxonomy): domain Bacteria; phylum Actinomycetota; class Thermoleophilia; order Solirubrobacterales; family Solirubrobacteraceae; genus F1-60-MAGs163. The sequence goes on along the minus strand of JAEMTR010000262.1, from coordinate 922 downwards.
GCGCGGCCGATCTGATCGAGCTACCGGTAGGAATCCCGGAAGAGATCTCGCCGATCGTCCAGATCATCCCCCTGCAGCAGCTAGCCCAAGCGATGGCCGTAGCGCGCGGTTACGACCCTGATGCGCCGCGCGGCCTGCTCAAGGTAACTGAGACTCACTAGGGCGCTAGAGACGGTTACTCAGCCGCCGTAATTGCGCCGACAACCCACTCGCCACGCTCCATCACGGCCTCAACCTCGAGTCCCGAGCCGAGCACAATCAGATCGGCACGCTTACCAACCTCGATCGCGCCACGATCCTCAAGGCCCATCTTCCGCGCCGGCGTGGTGGCGAGCATCGTCATCGCGTCAGCCAACCCGACGCCGCAGCTTGAAGTGACTACGTGTAATGCACGGTCCAGAGTCAATGTGCTCCCCGCAAGAGCTCCGCTTGAAGCCATCCGAGCGACGCCGTCAACGACGATGACCGGCACATTGCCCAGCATGTAGTCCCCGTCGGCGGCCCCAGCCGCAGGCATCGCGTCGGTTATCAGCGCGACTCTTGAATGTCCGCAGCGATCAAAGACCGAGCTCAGTAGCGGTACGGGAACGTGGACGCCATCGGCGATCATCTCGATCGTGACGTCGGCAGATTCGAGCAGCGCGCCAGTCGGCCCTCCCTGATTATCTTCCATTTTGGGCATTGCGTTGTTCAGGTGCGTCGCTACGCTTGCGCCAGCCTCGATCGCCAGTTCAGTTTGCCGATGGCTGGCGTCGGTGTGCCCAATCGCCGCTATCGCTCCAGCCTGCAGGACCAGGGCGATCGCCTCGATCGCGCCGGGCAGCTCGGGAGCGAGCGTGACCATCTTGATCCGCCCATCACCGACCGCTAGCAGTTCGCTCACTTCAGATTCAGTTGGGGAGCGCAGCTGCGCGATATCGTG
>JAEMTR010000085.1:4078-6333 GCA_016462245.1 Solirubrobacteraceae bacterium | reverse complement strand
CAGCGATCCCACTCAGCTCCAGCCGGCGCTGCAGGTCTTCATGCTGCGGGTCGCCGCCGTGGTGTTGCTGCTCACCGTTGTGGCCACCTGGGGCCAGGAGCCCGCCAATGACTCCGCTGCAGGGTTGAGCCGTGCTGCCGATCGGGAAGATGCCATCAGCATGAGGGCCGCCTGGAGCCTGATCACCTCCAGCCGTCAGGTGTTGGTGTTCTTCGCCTTCCTGCTGGCCTTCACCCTGGCGCTGTTCCTGCAGGATCCGATCCTCGAGAGCTACGGCGCCGAGGTGTTCGCCATGCCGATCGCCGCCACGGCCTCGCTCAGTGGCGTCTGGGGCGTCGGCACTCTGCTGGGGCTGCTGCTGGCTGGCTTCTGGCTCGTGCCGAGGTTGGGCAAGTTCGCCTGTGCCCGTCTCGGCTGTCAGCTCATCCTGGCCAGCCTGCTGTTGCTGGTTCTGGCCGGCATTCCGGCTCGCACCGATCTGCTGCAGCTGGTGATGTTCCTGTTCGGTCTGGCCTCCGGGATCGGCACCAACAGCACCCTGGTTCTGATGCTGGATCTCACACTGCCGGAGGCGGCCGAGGCTATCGGCATCACGTACTCGAGACTTGATCGGATGGTCCGGCGCGACGAAATCGAGGTGACTCGGTTTGAGCACAGTCAAAACCGCTACATCTTGGCCGATAACATCGACGCGCTCCGAGGTACCATTGCGGGTACCAATCTGCCGTCATCGGACGCGTCTGAGCGCACCTGAGCGCACCTAAGCGCAAGGCGGCACACCGTAAGTATCGGAGTCGTTGGAGTTCGAGTCCCACCCCCGGAGCTGCTCTGATGCCCTTACCCTTCAAGAGCAGATGACGACTGCCCGACCGATAAGCAACCGCGGATCGCGTAGCAAGGCGATCGCAGCGCTGGTTCTCTTAGCTCTCGGCGTGGTGACGGCGATCCTTGCGACGCTGGACAGCTTCCCGACCCACATCGTTGCCGCCGTGCTGCTGTTTGCGGCCTGTCTGCTCGCGCTCGACGGAGTGATCAACCGCGGTGTAAGACGAATCTTGGAGCTGGCAAGCGCCGTCGTCCTAGCGGCAGCGACGATCGTGCTCCTGCTCGGGACGATTGAACTTTTCGCTGATCTCGCGACGATCGCTTTCTGGGGCGTCGGGACCTGGCTCGCAAGTGGCGCCTTCTCGGCCGGCTCAAAGCTCTCGCCCGCGTCCCCACCTGCCGCAGCCGTGATGTTTTGGAACCCGAAGTCCGGCGATGGGAAGGCGCTCGCGGCCGGGCTCGCTGACGAGGCGCTAGCGCGCGGAATCAAGCCGATTGAGCTGCGCCGCGACGATGATCTACGGCAGCTAGTCCGCGCCGAGATAGCCGCCGGCGCCGATGCGCTCGCCGCCGCTGGAGGTGACGGCACGCAAGCGATAGTCGCCGCGGTTGCCGCCGACAATGATCTTCCGTTCGCCTGCATTCCAGCAGGTACTCGTAACCACTTTGCACTCGATCTCGGCGTTGACCGCGACGACCTCGTCGGCGCGCTAGACGCCTTTACCAACGGCGGCGAGAAACGGGTTGACCTCGGTGAGGTCAACGGTCAGGTGTTCGTCAATAACGTTTCACTAGGGCTCTACGCCGAAGCCGTGCAGCACGAGGATTACCGCGGTGCAAAGCTGCGGACGCTGCTCGACATGGCGCCCGAGGTGGCCGGGCCTGAAGGCAGCGGACTCGAGCTTGAATGGGCCGGCGACGGGGATCAGGGCAGCGAAGACGCGGTCGCAATCTTGATCTCCAACAACCGCTACCGCGTCGGTCGCCTGCTCGCGTCGGGAACGCGCCCGTCAATTGAGGACGGCCTGCTTGGCGTGACAGTCTTTGAGACGGCGACACCGGGAGCTGGCGACGGACTGCTGCGCCGACCATGGCGCGAATGGACAACGCCGGAAATCGAGCTGGACGCACCCGGGCCCGTCGCCGCTGGCATCGACGGCGAAGCAACAATGCTCGAAGCGCCGATCCGCTTTCGGATCCGCCCCCGTGCGCTGAGGGTGAGGATCGCCAACCATCACCCCGGCGTTTCACCCTCCGCAGCCCTGCCGGACAAGCTGATTGAGCTGCCCGCGGCGCTGTGGCGAACAGCTCTCGGGCGCAGTTAAACGTCGAAATAAGTGAACCAGCGCAGAGGTGGCCGCGAAGCGGTACCTTTGTCCAATGAAGCGTTTCGCAATTGCTCTCGTTGCCGTCGGCATTCTCGCGCTGCC
>JAEMTR010000085.1:1547-3978 GCA_016462245.1 Solirubrobacteraceae bacterium | reverse complement strand
ACGCGGGCGCCTGGGTCGATAACGGTCGTTGCCGGGCGCGGCGACTGATCGTCGCCGTCCCCACTGGCAACCGGCGGAGCGGACGGCTCTGGCGCGGGCAGAGGGCGTGCGCGGCCAAGCCACTCGGTCAGCTTCGCGCCGCTGACGCCGAGCGCGGCGGCGGCCAGCTCAGTCAGCTCGTCACGCATCGCGCTCGCCGGCAGTGGCGTGATGATCGGCGCCAGCTCGCTGACGGCGCGGTCTTTGCCTTCTGCAGTCTCGAGGTCTGCGAGCAGCAGTGCTCGATCGACGCGGAAACGGACGAACGGAACCGAGCCAGCGACGAGCTTCGTGATCGCCTCAGGGCCCTCTTGCTGAACGATGTCGGCGGGATCGTTCCCCGCCGGGAGCGGCACCACGCGCAGCTCAAGCTTTCGCCCTTCGGCAACTTTCGCGGCGCGAATCATCGCCTCCTGGCCTGCGCTGTCGGCGTCGAGCGCGAGCGAGACGACCGGGGCCATCCGCGCCAACTCAGAGACCTGATCCTCAGTAAGCGCGGTGCCCATCAGCCCCACCGTGTTGCGCAGACCGGCCTGATGCATCGCGATCACGTCTGTGTAGCCCTCGCAGAGAATTACCTCGCCACTCTTCGCGGCTGCAGCGCGAGCAAGATCGGCGGCATAAACCTGGCGGCCTTTGTGGAAGACAGCGTTCTCTGAACTGTTGAGGTACTTCGGCTGCTGGTCAGCGCCAACCGCGCGGGCACCGAAGCCAAGCACGCGGCCGCGGCTGTCGCAGAGCGGGAAGGTGATGCGGCGACGGAAGCGGTCGTAAACGTTGCCCTTCTGGTTCTTCGCCGTGAGGCCCGCGTCCCAAAGCTCCTCTTCGCTGTAACCCTTTTGGCGCGAAGCGACCAAGACCTTGTCCCACGCGCTCGGTGCGTAACCGACGCGGAACTCGCGCAGCAACGCCTCGTCGAGCCCGCGCGCCTTCAGGTACTCACGCGAATCCTCTGCCTCCGGCGACTCCCAGAGGTTGCGTACATAAAACGCAGCGGTGCGCTCCAGCAGTTCGAGCAGGCGGTCGCGCTTCTCACGGCGCTGCGCGGCCTGAGGGTCTTCTTCGGTTAGTTCCATCGGCACGCCGTAGCGATCGGAGAGCGATTCGACGGCCTCGCGGAAGTTGAGCCCTTCGGTTAGCTGAACAAACTTGAAGAGATCCCCTCCTTCGCTGCAGCCGAAGCAGTGGAAGACCTTCTGGACGGGATCGACGCTGAACGATGGGCTGCGCTCATCGTGGAACGGGCAGATCCCCATCAGCTGCTGGCCGGAACGCTTTAGCTCAGTCTTCGCGCCGACGAGCTCCGCCATGTCAACGGTCTGGCGCAGGCGCTCGATTGAGTCGTCGGTGTAGAGCGGCATCGATTGCAGCCTACGCGGCGAACGACTCCGGCACGGTCAGCTGCTCGAAGACGCGGATGCAGTAGCGGTCGGTCATCCCCGCCAGATAGTCGGTGACGCGGCGGTCGAGGCTCGCGCCGGGAGCGCCGCCGGCGTCGGGGATGCGGTCAGGATCGTTGGCGTAATGGTTGAAGAGCGTCGTGAGCACGCGCTCAATCCGGTTGTGCTCGGCGCGCGCGCTCTCACCGAGGTAGACGTTGTCGAACATCCACGTGCGCAGCTCGTCCATCGCCGCACCCGCCTCTTCTCCCTGGACAATTGCGCCGGCGGCCTGCGAGTGCTCGACGAGGTCGTGGACGAGATAGTCGATCCGCGCCGAGCCGGTCTGACCCAGCGTCGCGATTGGGCCCTCCGGCAATTCGGATTCGGCGACAACACCGGCGCGCGTTGCGTCGTCGATGTCGTGGTTGATGTAAGCGACCCGGTCGACGAGGCGGACGATCGCCCCTTCAAGCGTGCGCGGAGCCGGTGCACGGCCTGAGTGGCAAGCGATGCCGTCGCGGACGTCCTCGGTCAAGTTCAGCCCAGCACCGTCGCGCTCGAGCACGTCAACTACCCGCAGCGACTGTTCGTAGTGGCGGAAGCCGCCGTCGAAGCGTTCCTTCAGGCACTTGTCGAGCACGGCCTCACCGATGTGCCCGAACGGCGGGTGGCCAAGGTCATGGCCGAGGCCGATCGCCTCGGTTAGGTCCTCGTTAAGTCGCAGCGCTCGCGCAACGGTGCGAGCAATCTGGGTCACCTCGATCGTGTGCGTAAGGCGCGTGCGGTAGTGATCGCCCTCAGGTGAGACGAAGACCTGCGTCTTGTGCTTAAGACGACGGAACGCCTTGCAGTGAACGATTCGATCACGGTCACGCTGAAGCGGCGAGCGCAGCCCACAGTCGGCTTCGTCAACGAGCCGGTGCGCCGGCCAAGAGCGCGCCGCGAGCGGCGAGAGAAGCTCCTGCTCGAGCGCCTGCTGGCGCTCCGCGAACTCTGAGGCGACGAGGCCG
>JAEMTR010000085.1:0-1447 GCA_016462245.1 Solirubrobacteraceae bacterium | reverse complement strand
AAGCTCCTGCTCGAGCGCCTGCTGGCGCTCCGCGAACTCTGAGGCGACGAGGCCGGGATTGGCGTGAGGATCCATCGCGCTCATTCTCGCAGCCCGAGGCGGGTAGCTGCCAGAGAATTCAAGCGATCGCCTTCAGGCGAACCTGACCGTGGTGTGCTGCGGTCTCGCTGATCGCGCGGTCGGCCAGCGCGATGACGCGCGCATCAGCGCTTGGGGTTTCCGCCAGCGGCCTTCCGAGCGCGTCTGTTAGGAAGCGGTGGGTTGCAGCATCGAGCTCGAATGAGTTCGCTTCGCAGGAGGCGCAGATGACGCCGCCGGCGGCCGGCGAGAAGCCGACCAGCTCGTCGGCCTCGCCGCAGCTGGCGCAGGCTGCGAGCTGCGGCGCGAATCCGGCTGCCAGCAGCAGCTTCAGACGGAAGGCGACTTGGAACTCATCTGTCGCCTTCGCCGGCTCCTCATCCAGCAAGGTCAGGGCGCTACAGAGCAGATTGAAAACCTCGGGATGCGGCTCGCCAGAGTCGAAGACGCGGCCGAGCGAATCACAGGCTCGCGCAGCGCTGCCCAGAGCCTGCTCGTCGGAGCGCAGCGCCGCGTAGGCGCTAACGGTCTCTGCGCCGGTGACGGTCATCAGGTCGCTTCGCCCCTCGTGCAGCTCAAGGTTGAGGCGGAAGAACGGTTCGAGGCGGCCGCCGAAGCGACTCTTCGAACGCCTCACGCCTTTCGCGATCGCGCTGATCTTTCCCCGCATCGGCGTGTAGACGTGAAGAATCCGGTCGGCCTCGCCGTAGCGCATCGAGCGCAGCACGACGGCCTCGGTCTTGACGGGGCCAGCCATCAGAGCGCCACACTCGGCATCGCTACATTTGTCTGTATGCCAAACGTCGTGATGTACTCATCCACTCCCTGCCCGTACTGCTCGCAGGCAAAGGCGCTGCTCAACGCGCGCGAAATCCCCTTCGAGGAGATCAACCTCAGCAAGGACGCCGAAGGCCGTGTCGCTCTGAACGAGAAGACAGGGATGATGACTTTCCCACAGGTCCTCGTCGACGACCAGCTAATTGGTGGCTTCCAGGAGCTCATCGCCGCTGACCAGAGCGGGAAGCTCGCGGAGCTGCTCGGCGCGTAACAGCTCCCCGCGGCCGCGTTTGGCAGCGCCCGCAAACGTAGGTTCCTCTGCCAGCGACGACGATCTTCTCTACCTCGTTGCCACAGCGCGGGCAGGGCTCGCCGGCGCGTCTGTGGACGAGAAACTCGTCTTGGAAGCTTCCGTAAACGCCATCGGCGTGTCGAAAATCATCGATCGTCGCGCCGCCCGCGTCGAGCCCGGCTTGGAGCGCATCCTGAATCGTTGTCGCCAGCCGCTCGTACTGGGCCGGTTTTAGACGCCCCGCTTCGCGCAGCGGATGAACCTCAGCGCGAAAGAGCGCCTCGTCGGCGTAGATGTTCC
>JAEMTR010000261.1 GCA_016462245.1 Solirubrobacteraceae bacterium | reverse complement strand
GTTCGAGGGCGTCCCGAGAAACCGCGCATCATCGGCGTTTGATCGCGACCGAAAGACGGCATGGATTTCGGAGTACAACTCGAAAAACAATCCTTGGATTCGCTGGAAGGGTTCGCAGCCTATCGTCGTCCGGCGGCTCGTCCTGAAGCGGTTCCCGGGGCGCTACCTGGAGCCGACCCGCGTTACGGTTGCTACCCCGAACGGCGGCTTCGACCTTCGCGTCTCGCGGGCAGGGATTGTCGTACTCCCGACGGCAGTCACGACCCGTGAACTCAAGCTGACAATCCGATCGGTCAAGCGTCTGCGCCGCCCCGCTCGCGGCGCCCGCGTGCCTCGGTCGGTTGCCTTTTCAGAGATTGAGATCCCCGGACTGCCAGCCGTGCAGCCGCGCCGCTCAGGCCCGTTCCAGACCGCCTGCGGCGCCGCGTCGGTCGCATCGAAGGGTCGCTCGCTGCCACTTCGCTTCACGGGCGACCTTGCCGCGCTTGACGCCGGGGACGCGCTCAAGTTCGGCGGCTGCGAGGCGGGCGCGCGGCTGCCTCTCGCCCGCGGCTCGAATCTGATCACCGCCAGCCCCGGCTCAGTCTTCTCGGTCGACTCGCTGCTACTGCACGGTGCTGCGCCGCGCAGCGTTGGCAGCCAACGAACGTCCGTGGCGGGAATCACGCCAGCCGGCAAGGTCGCACTCAGCGGCGAAGGTTGGCTCGTCCTCGGGCAGAGCTACTCCCCGGGATGGCGAGCCTGGTGCACCGATCGCTCCGGCTCCGAGCAGGAGCTCGGAAGCCCGCGGCAGATTGATGGCTTTGCCAATGGTTGGAGGATCAACGGAGCTACGTGCCTGTCAGCTCGGTTCGCATTCGGTCCGCAGAGGTTCGCTGACCTTGGCTACTGGATTTCCGGGCTGGTCGGACTGTCGCTCCTGGTGCTGCTTGGGGTTGGCGCGTGGCGCCGACGCGGGGGCGGCGGACCAACGCGCGACGCGGCGTCAGTTACTACCAAGACGGCAGTTGAATTGAGTACGTCAGAAGGCGTTGAACTGGTCGTTTCCCCTAGCCCTGACAACGCCAAGCGATCAGCGCGTGGCAATCGAGGGCCGCGTGCCGCGTCCTGGCTCTTCGCCGGCTCGGCACTCGCGGTCGCCGCCGTCGGGCTGCTCTATGTCGTCACCCCTTCGATTTCAGCCCAAGGGATCGACTTCGACTACTCGATTGACCACACCGTCGAACACTGGATCGCGCTTGCCGCGATGATCGTTCTCGTAGTGGGAGCGGTGGTCGACATTGTCGCGCGTCGTCGCGGAAACTCCGACGATGGCTAAGGCCGCTGCCGGCGAGGGCCTGCTCAGGGCCCAGGCCGAGGGCTGCAAGCGCTGCCCGCAGCTCGTTGCCAGCCGGAGCCAGGTGGTTTTTGGGAGCGGGGCCGTAGATGCGGATCTGATGTTCATCGGCGAAGCGCCCGGTGCGACCGAGGACCGCGAAGGAGTTCCCTTCGTCGGCGCTTCAGGGAAGCTTCTGGACGAGCTTTTAGCTGGGATAGGCATCGATCGCAGTCAGGTTTACATCGCGAACGTCTTGAAGTGCCGACCCCCGGACAATCGCGATCCACGGTCGGATGAGATATCTAACTGCTTTGAGTACCTCGAACGGCAGATCGAGCTGACCGCGCCGGTCGTCGTCGTGACTCTGGGGAATTTCGCGACGAAGCTTCTGCGAGCCGATGACACCGGGATCACAGAGATCCACGGCCAAGTCGAGGCGTGCACGGTAGGTGTTCGCACTGTCTGGCTA
>JAEMTR010000006.1:1074-24294 GCA_016462245.1 Solirubrobacteraceae bacterium | reverse complement strand
GGAATCGCGCTCAGCACGCGCTCGTAGAAGCGCGGGTCGGCGGGCGTGTCAACTTCGGTTCCCTCATAAAGCCCTTTGAAGTCGAGTACTGCGGCGCGGCCACTGTTCGCGACGGCCTGCAGCGTCGCTGCGTCCCACTCGGGCGTTGGGTCGAGCTTGAACTCCAAGTTCGGGTAGAGAGCGAGCCGCTGTTCGAGCGGCGCCAGAATTGCCGGCGCTTCGCCAAGCCGCAGCGAACAGACGAAGCGCAGAGGCTTTGGCGTCAAACCAAGGCGCTGGTGGAGCGATTGGCCGGCCTGACGCAGCGCTAGGTCGAGCGCGGCCGACTCAAAGCCCCAGATTCGGTAGTTGCGCGAAATCTCGCGGACAGGCGGCTGTGGGAATAGATCGAGCGCTTCGAGCGCTTCGCAGAAGCTGCCGAGCGTCCACTCGCCGGCCAAGTCAAGCGGCGCGCCCCAAGCTTGCAGTGCTTCGTGATCCTCGTTGTCGTAGGTGACGTCCTCGCCGCGGCCGACTTCGCCGCCGCCGCTGAAGTTGATTGTCGTCGTCATCCGCAAGAAGCCGGAGGAGACGTCGGCCTGCTGACCGCTTAGCTCGTGGCTGTCGATCATCAACGGCAGCTCGGCGAGCTTGTCGAAACTCGTCATCGTCAATTACTCAGCTTCTGGGCTCTGCGCTTCGAGCCGCGCGATCAGCTCGTCGAGCTTGATCTCATCGAGCCCTTGGCTTACGGCCTCAAGTTCGCCGGCGCAGTACTCGACCAGCGTGCGGCCCTCTTTTACTAGCTCGAGCGTTTCGCGCAGTCCGGCCTCGCCGGAGTCGAGCCGGCGGATGATCTCCTCAAGGCGAGCGGTTGCCAGCTCGTAGCTCTGTTCAGGCTCAGTCATCGCTGGCCTTGATCTTCGCAGCAACGGAGTCGTCTGCGAACTGAAGCCGAACGTCCGCCGCCTCACGCGCCTGCGCTGCGGTCGTGACCACGTTGCCGTCGCCATCTTCAACGATCGCGTAGCCGCGCTCGAGCACGCCCTTTGGATCATGCGCGGAGAGCGCGATCGAGAGGCCTTCAAGCGTGCGTAGGCGGGCGAGCTTGTCGGGGCCGGCGCCAGCAACCGCCTTACGCCGAAGCACTTCGGCGACGGTCGCCGAGCGCTCGCGCTCGAGCAGCAGGCGGCGCTGGCCGGCGGCGCGCAGCTCGCGCGCGTCCTGGTGCAGCTCACGGCGCTGGCGGGCGATGTGCGTTCCCGGTACACGCGCCAGTGCCGCCAGCGCGCGTGCCCGTCCAACTACGGCGCTCCCAGCATTGCGCGAGAGTGCATCGGTCGAAGCGCGCAGCGCGGCGCGCTCGCGGTTGATGTCGAGCGGCACAGCGGCCTCGGCGGCGTGGGTTGGCGTTGAGCAGCTTTCGGCGGCGACGTCGTCAATCAAAGTTTGATCGGTGTGGTGGCCGACGCTCGCGATCACCGGCACGCGCAGCAGCGCAACGGTGCGGCAGAGCGTCTCATCGCAGAAGGCGAAGAGGTCGGCGAGTGAGCCGCCGCCGCGGGCGACGATGATCGTCTCGACCTGCTGGATCCCGGCAAGATCGGTTAGCGCCTGCGTGATCGCAGAAGCAGCCTTGCGGTCCTGCACCGGCGCGAAACCCCAGACCAGAGTGCCTGCCCAGCCGCGGCGCTCGAGCCCAGCGAGAACGTCATCGCGCGCTTTGCCGGATTCGCTCGTAATCACGCCGATCGTCTGCGGCAGCTGCGGCCGCACCAGCAGCTTCTGTGGCTCAAAGAGCCCTTCGCCCTGAAGCTGGCGTCGCAGCGCTGCAAGCTGCGCAAGCAGGTCTCCCTCACCAGCTACGCGCAGGTCGCTTACGTCGAACGAGAACGAAGGTGAGGAAGTCTTGCTGCCGGGGTAGTAGTCGGGGCCACCGGCAACGACGATCTGGGCGCCGTCTGAAAGTGAAGCGGCAAGCTCGCCGAGCGCCTCGAACTTGTTCGTCCACATTGCGCACGGAACGGCGCCGCGCGCATCGCGCAGCTCGAAGTAGACGCGCGCCTTCGTCTTCCTCAGGTTCCAAATCTCGCCGAACAGTTGCAGCCTCGCGCGGCCGCGCAGCTCCTCGCGCAACATCTCGGCGTAGGCGCCAACCGGAAACGGCCCTTTGAGCGCGCTGCCTTCGATTCCGGCCGGGTTCTGGGGGCTCTCGTCCATCGCCCCGGGCCGATTAGCGCAGCTTCGGGTCGATTACGCTGGCGAGCGGCTCAAGCCCCTCGCTCTGCTGGCCGCGGATCTCACCGTCGTAGCCGAGCTCGTCGAGGCGGGCGATCTGCGCCTGCCCTTCGAGCCGCGCAGGGTGGCCGGCGGGGAGGTCCTCAATCAAGCGGCGAATCCGGTTGCGTAGCTGCAGTGAGAAGTGGGGGGTCGAGGCGTGAACCAGCTGGCGGACGTCAGCAACGCTGATGTCGAGTGCCTGAGTTGGGTTATTTGGGGGCGTCTGGGATTCGCTCATCGGGTTGCTGCCTCTTTAGTTACCGGCGCTATCTCGAGCAGGCTATCGATCGTCGCCTGCGCGCGGTCGCTGACGGCGGTCGGGTCGCCGATTATCCAAGCGTGATTATAAACGCCGCGGACAGGGTCAGATGAGTAACCGGGGCGGATGTCGCGCAGATAGTTGGCGACATCGGGGGGCAGGCTGCCATCGCGCCCTGTCAGCAGCAGCGGGCCGTAGCTGCCGCTTGCAGAGAGCGGCGCGGCGGCGCCGGCCGTTAGCGGCGCGCCGACATTTGTCAGCACAAGCCCGTGGCCTGGGTCGATTATTCCCCAGCCGAAGTCACCGTCGCTGAAGCGTGCAAATGCGATCGCGTTGGCGCTGGCTGGCCTTGCGCCGACCCTCGTAACTTGGCCGAGCGCCGCTAGCTCGCGGGCAACATTTTCGGAGATCACCGAGCTCGGCCCGAGGATGTAGATCTTCGGCTTGCCGTGAGCCTTTACAGCTGCCGCCGTCGCAGCCGGGAGCTTGTCCCGGCCGCTGAAGAGAATGCTGTCCCCCGATTTCGCTGCCCAAGCTGCCGCTGGCATCGCCATTTCCGCCGACTCGGATGAGGCGATCACGACGGCGTTGCTCCAGCGGCCGGCGATTCGCGCCTGGTAGGCGTCAATTCGTGCCGCCAGCGTAAATGGGTCATTGCCGCCGATCGAGAGCGACTTCAGCGACGTCGGCGAGGCCGCCGTGCCAAGGCGGATTAGCTGCGGCCCGTCCCGGCCGGCGCCGCTTGGTGCGAGCGCCGTCAACGCCGCCTGCGACGCGGCGGGAATCGTCGCTCCATCGGTCAGCAGCATCGGTGCGTGTAGCGGCGCCGCCATCAGTACCGCGCCTGCGATCGTCGCCTGCCAGCTAGCCGAGTCGGCCAGAACGACCGAAAGCGGGCGCTGGCTCGGCCGCGAGCCGGGGTAGACGGCGCGAGCAGCAGCGGCCGCAATCGACGCTGGCGAGCTAGCCCAAACGCGCGTCGTGTTCTTTGTTGCAGCGCTGGGGATCGCGGCGACAGTCTGGCCTGGCGCCGCCTGCGCGCCTGATGAGCCGGTCGTGCTTGCGTCGCCAGCGCGGCCGCAGGAGCTAACGGCTAGCGCCGAGAGTGCGGCGCAGCCGAGCAGTAGCGAACGTCGTAGCGTCGTCGACTCCATCGCAGCGAGACTAGCGGCCGAAGCCGAAGGCCCCAAGCTGATCAGAAATATCCGCAGCTAGCGACGATTTTGCGCCGCGCTGCGCTGGCTGGGCTTGTTCCATCGGCAGCGCAATATAGATTTTCACTTCAAGCCGAATCCCGTGCACGCGGGATCGGGGGACCCAATCAGTTGGGGCGAGTTGCGTGGGGAAGCCACGTGAGGCGCAGGTTCGTTCCGCGCCAGCCCGTCAGCTAACCCCGTAGGCCGACGAACGAATGAGAATTAAGAATCGAACAACAACCGCGACGCTCCTGGCAATCGTTTTCTGCTGCCTTAGCGCGGCGAGCGCCGTTGCGGCAACCAAGCCAGCACCCGTACCGGAGCCCACGCCAACCCCTGCTCCAAACTCCGGCGGCCAGGAGTTCGGCCAACCGAATCTCGCCGACAGGCCGATCGTCGAAGGCTCCCGCGCCAAGCGCCTCGCCAATGGACGCGCCGCTGCGCCGGCCAATGCGCCTGACGTCGTTCAGCAAGCGATCTGGGCAGCCAACGAGATCGTTGGGCGCCCTTACCTTTACGGCGGCGGCCATTCGAGCTTCGTCTCACGCGGTTATGACTGCTCGGGAACTATCTCCTACGCGCTTCATGGAGCATCTCTGCTGAAGAGCCCGCTCGATTCGGGCCTGTTCATGCGCTGGGGCGCGCGAGGCGCGGGGCGCTGGATCACTGTCCGCACCAACCCGGGCCACGCCTACGTCGATATCGCCGGCCTCCGCCTTGACACCAGCGCCGCCGAGGATCCTCGCGGCGGCAAAGGCCCGCGCTGGCGGCCGCTGCGCAAGTCAAGCTCGGGCTACGTAGCCCGCCACCCAGTCGGCTTCTAAGCCGCGCGAGCTAGCTCAGTCGGGGATCAGGCCGTCGCCTGTGAACTCCGCGCCGGCCTCTTCGAAGCTGAGGTCATCGGGCGGGATGATCACGTCTGAGGTCTCTAGATCGTCGTCGGCGATCACCGTGCCTTCAGTTCGAACCAGCGCCAGCAGCGCGTCGAAGTTCTGCTGGAAGCCTTCGCGGTCGCCGGCTTCGACGGCAGCTACAGCTGCGTTGTCGAGCTCGTTGACCCGGGCAAGCACATCGTCATTGAGGCGATACTGATCTTCCGCGGCAATTCGAATAATCATTTGGCTGGCTCCTCGCCTGCTTCGAGTTCAGGGGCTGGTTCGCCGGCGCCAAGCTCTGCCTTCATCCGCGCCATGTCGTCATCAACGGCGCTGGCGCTGGAGAGCTCTGATAGCTGGCGGTCGATGTCGTCGTTGCCGTCACCGAGCGTCGTTAGGTCGTCAAAGGTTCCCGCCGCTTCGAGCTCTTCAACCGCTGCGGCGCGGGCCTTCATGTCCTCCGTCTTATCGACGGCGCGCTGCATCGCTAGGCCAACGTCGGCCATCTCTTCGCCAACGCCGGTCGCCGCCTCGGAAATACGGACCTGAGCTTCGGCGGCCGAATACTGAGCCTTGATCGTCTCCTTCTTTGTGCGGAAGGCTTCGATCTTGGCGCGCAGCTTGGCCTCTGAGTCGGTCAGCTTCTGCTGCTGGCCTTCGAGCTCGGCGATCTGCGAATCGAATGACTGCAGCTCGGTCTGGGCGACGTTCTTGCGCTCCAAAGCCTCGCGCGCCAGCTCTTCGTTGCCCTGGGCGAGCGCTTGGCGAGCCTGTGTGTCGAGCTTGACGACCGACTGCTCAAGCTTCTCGGACTGCATCTGCAGGCGCTTCTTGGCCGTTACGACCTCGGCGATTCCCTGCTTCACCTTCTGCAATGACTCAAGCTGCTTCTGGTAGCTGTAATCGAGCGTTTCGCCCGGATCTTCAGCGCGGTCCAGAACCTTTGAAACCTTCGCTTTTATGACGGTTGACATGCGCCCACTTAGACCGGCCACTTTTGCTCCTTAAGGTTGATTCAACAAGATTCTGCCCAAGCCTAGCGGGCGGGGCTTGGTAACCTGCGGTCAAGCCGAGTTCCTCACCGAAATGCGTGAGGGAGCGGGGGACCCAACGGAGGCTTCGGCCTCCAGGGGCGAATACCGAGCATTGCCGCTTGGTTAGCGCTTTTTGCGCGAGCCCGTCAGCTCACCTCGCAGGCCTGATTGCAGTGTTTGCCAATGAATCAGATGACCAATAGCTTCCGCGCCCTGATGCGCTCCCGCCTTGCCCTGCTCGCTCTCGTGGCGATCCTTCCTGCCGTCCTTTGGGCGGTCGTTCCCGTCGGCTCACTCGGCGCGTCCAGCGACGCCAAGCTCAGCAGCCTCAAGAACAAGATCGAAAAGACGCAGGCGCAGGTCGATTCGAAGAAGGGGACCGAGAACGTCCTCACCTCGGAGGTTGCGAAATGGCAGTCGAAGATCAACGCCCTTCAAGGCAAGATCAGCACACTTCAGGGCCGCCAAGATCAGATTCAGGTTGGCCTTGATCGCGAAACCAAAGAGCTAAACAAGATTCAAGATGAGCTGCGCAAGCAGCGCCGCCGCCAAGTCGTGATGAAAGCGCGGCTAGAAGAGGGTCGTCGCGTGCTTGGCCAGCGCCTCTTTGAGCTTTACCGCGCCGACGCGCCAACGCTAATTTCCGTAGTGCTCGATTCGAAAGGCTTTGCTGAGCTGCTCGAACGCAGCGAATTTCTTCAGCGAATCGGCGAGCAGGACCGGCGCGTGATCACGCTGGTGCGTGCGGCGCGAATCGAAGCGACCGTCAGCGCCAACCGTCTAGGAACGCTCGAGGGCCGCCAGCAGACGGTCACCTCGCGGATCAAGCTCAAGCGTGACGCGGTTGCCTCGATCAAGCGCGAGCTGGTGAGCACGCGCAGCGGCTTCGATCAGAGCAAGGAGCGCAAGGCGACTCTGCTCGCTGGAGTCAAGACCGACCGCCGCAAGCTTGAGGGCGCGCTATCAAAGATGATCGAAACGCAGGCCAAGATCGAAGGCGTGCTAGTCGGTGGCGGGCCTATCCGCGCGGGCTCAGGTTCGATGATCTGGCCGGTCAACGGCCCAATCACTTCGCCGTTCTGTGAGCGGCGCGCGTGGGAGTCCTGCCACCCCGGAATCGACATCGGCGTTCCCGGTGGCACGCCAATCCGCGCCGCCGACAGCGGCACCGTCCGCGTTGCATCGATGAATGGTGGCTACGGCAACTACACCTGCGTCGCGCATAGTGCTTCGCTCTCGTCCTGTTACGCGCACCAGTCGCGCTTCGCCGTAAGCGTTGGCCAAAATGTCAGCAAGGGGCAGGTGATTGGCTACATCGGCTGTACCGGACTCTGCTTTGGCGACCACCTCCACTTCGAAGTGCGGATCAATGGTCAAGTGACCAACCCGATGAACTACCTCTAGCCTCTCCCTGATGCAGCCGGAGATCGATCTTTTCGGGCTTCCGATCAAGACCTTCGGGCTGATGTTCGCGCTCGCCTTCTTGGCTGGCGGAGCAGTACTTCACCGCCGCCTGCTGGAGCGCGGGATGCCGGGCGATTGGGCCTACGAGTCGATCTTTGCCGCCCTGGCCGGAGGGCTAATTGGCGCCCGGCTGATCTGGATCGTTGAAAACCTCGATCAAGTCAACGGCGATTTTTTTGGCAGCATCTTCACCGGCTCAGGGCTCGTCTGGTACGGCGGCGCGGCCGGCGGCGCCCTCTTCGTGATTATCTGGGCGCGCTGGCGTGGCTGCCTTGAGGCGACGACCTTTGATCTCGCGGCCGTGCCATTGGCCGTTGGTTACGCGATCGGCCGGATCGGCTGCCAGCTAGCCGGCGACGGCGACTACGGCAAGGCGTGGGATGGCCCGTGGGCGATGGGCTATCCCGACGGCACCGTCCCGACCGCTCCCGGCGAAACCGTTCACCCAACGCCGATCTACGAGACGCTAGTGATGGGCCTGATCGCCTGGCTGCTGTGGAATCTGCGCGACCGCGTGCGGCCGGGGGTGCTGTTTGCGCTTTGGCTGCTCTTGGCCGGGCTTGAGCGCTTCTTGGTCGAGCTCGTGCGCCGCAATGACATCGCCGCGCTTGGCCTAACACTGCCGCAGCTGCAGAGCCTGGCGATGATCATCGGCGCCTTGATCTGGCTGGCCGTCGTCTTCAGGCGACACGGTTCGGTCACTTTGCCTGCGCAGAGTGGCATGATTCGCGCCGATGGCTAAAGCGCAACCACTCGAGAACGTCTACCCGATCGGGAGCAGCATCAACGAGCTTGGACGGCTCGAGGTCGGCGGCTGCGATGTTGTTGAATTGGCGCGCGAGTTCGGTACGCCGGCCTACATCGTTTCCGAAGAGGACATGCGCGCCCGCGCGCAGGGCCTTCAGGCCGCCTTCTCCGCCCAGACCGATGACTTTGAGCTGATCTTCGCTTCGAAGGCCTTCCCTTGCGGCGCCGTCTGCGCGCTCTTCGCCGAGGAGGGCTTTGGCTGCGACGTCGCCTCGGCAGGTGAGCTGGCGATAGCACTCGCGGGCGGCGTGCCGGCCGCGAAGATTCAGATGCACGGCAACGCCAAGAGCGATCTCGACCTTCAGCGCGCCGTTGAGGCCGGCATTGGCGCAATCGTCGTCGACAACCTGCGCGACCTAGACCGGCTCGAACAGCTGCTGGACGGATCGAGCGGGCAGAAGATCTACCTGCGAATTGCCCCCGGCGTTAGCCCCGACACGCATCCAGCAATCTCAACCGGCGGCCCGAACACGAAGTTTGGCTTCGACCTCGAGCATGCACCGGCAGCGATTGCCCGCGCGCAGGCAATCGACTCGCTTGAGC
Organism: Solirubrobacteraceae bacterium; assembly: GCA_016462245.1. Classification (GTDB taxonomy): domain Bacteria; phylum Actinomycetota; class Thermoleophilia; order Solirubrobacterales; family Solirubrobacteraceae; genus F1-60-MAGs163. The sequence continues at coordinate 15,857 of JAEMTR010000006.1, read as the reverse complement.
TCGCTGGGCTCCACTTCCACATCGGATCGCAGATCTTCGATCTCTCACCGTTTGAGGGAGCGCTGAGGGCGCTTGCCAGCCTCGGCGACTTCAAGGCCTACAACCTTGGCGGCGGGCTTGCCGCGGCCTACACGGCGCAGGATCACCCGCCGAGCTACCCCGTGTACGCGGCCGCCAAGGCCGGTGCGCTGGAGAGCGTCTTCGGCACTGGCCACCGGCTGCTAGACGAACCGGGCCGCGCGCTAGTCGCCAACGGTTGCGTGACGCTCTACAGCGTTGAGTCGGTCAAACGCAACGTCGATACGTACGTAGCTGTTGATGGCGGCATGTCAGACAACCTGCGACCGATGCTCTACGGCGCCCGTTATGAGGCCGAAATAGCTGATCGCTTTGGCGGCGGTACCGCCTGCCATCTGGTCGGAAAACACTGCGAATCTGGAGACATCCTGATCCGCGACGCCGATCTCAACCAGCCGGCTGCAGGAGATCTGGTCGTCGTTCCGGCCACGGGCGCGTACGGTCATGCAATGGCCAACAACTACAACGGCGCATTGAGGCCCCCGGTGATCTTCGCGAGCAATGGCGACGCGCGCGTCGTCGTGCGCCGCGAGCGCGACGATGACCTGTTGGCGCGTGATGTCTGACGAGCTGCTGAAGATCGGTTTGCTCGGCCGCGGCACGGTTGGCGCAGCCTTCGCTGAACTAGTCGAAGAGCGCGCCGACGAGGTTGCAAGAAGCACCGGCCGTCGCCCCGTGATCAGCGGCGTACTAACGCGCAGTGAGGGCGACGCGGGAGCGATCATCGCTGAGGCCGACCTGATCGTCGAAGTGATGGGCGGCACCGAGCCAACTCGCGAATACGTGCTCGCCGCGCTCAACGGCGGCCTGCCGGTCGTCAGCGCCAACAAGCAGCTGCTCAGCCGTCACGGCCCTGAGCTTTGGGCCGCCGCCGAAGCTGGAGGCGGGCAGATTCGCTTCGAGGCAGCAGTCGCAGCAGTCGTGCCGGTGATCCGCGTGCTCAGCGAATCGCTTAACGGTGCGCAGATTGATCGCATCCACGGAATCGTCAATGGCACAACCAACTTCATCCTCTCCGAGATGGCGTCGACCGGCGCCAGCTACGAGGCTGCCCTAGCGCAGGCGCAGCAGCTTGGCTTCGCCGAGGCCGACCCGACCGAGGATGTAAGCGGCGCCGACGCGGCCGCCAAGATGGCGCTGCTCGCGCAGCTCGCCTTCGGGGGCTGGGTCGCGCTCGATGACGTTGTCTTTGAGGGAATTGAGCAGCTCACTACAGAAGACATCGCTTACGCGAGGGAGTTCGGGTTGGCGCTGAAGCTGCTTGGTACTGCCGAGCGCGTCGGTGACGCGATCTCGGTTCGCGTCCATCCAGCATTCCTTTACGCAGCGCATCCGCTGGCCAGTATCAACGGTTCGTTCAACGCAGTCACGATCGAGTCACCGGCGATCACTGAGATCACGCTCTCCGGCCCCGGAGCCGGTGGCCCGCAGACGGCCAGCGCGATTCTTGGCGACGTCGTCAGTGTGCTCAGCGGCGTGCCAGCGATCGAGCCGCCGCAGGGCGAAGCAAAGCTCACCGGTGCCGTGCACTCGGCCTTCTATCTGCACCTCGAGGTTGCTGACAAGCCGGGCGTGTTGGCGCAGGTCGCACGGCTGCTCGGCGAACACGGCGTCTCGGTCAAGACCGTTGCCCAGTCGGGGCTCGGTGACAATGCTCGGCTCGTGATGGTGACGCACTCGATTTTGGAATCGGATTTCTACAGCGCCTGTGATCAGATCGGGGAGCTCGAATTCGTCCGCGCCGCGCCGCGCGCAATCCGTGTAATCGACGAGCAGTTCATCGGCTGATGGCCGGACTTATCGAGCGCTACAGCGATCGCCTGCCGTTTGCCGCTGGCGATCCAATCATCAGCCTCGACGAAGGTTCAACGCCGCTGCTCTATGCCTGCGAGCTGAGCGAACGGCTCGGCGTAGAAGTTTGGCTCAAGATCGAAGGCGCGAACCCAACCGGCTCGTTCAAGGATCGGGGAATGACCTGCGCCGTCTCGGGCGCCGTCCGCGACGGCTCGACGGCCGTCGTCTGTGCCTCAACCGGTAACACTGCGGCCAGCGCCGCCGCCTATGCCGCCCGCGCTGGCATCACCTGCGCGGTGATCGTCCCTGACGGCAAGATCGCCCGCGGCAAGCTCGCTCAGGCCGTGATGCACGGCGCCCGCGTAATCGGGCTGCGTGGCAACTTTGACGAGGCTCTGCGGCTCGTTCGCGAACTCTCCGCCAACCACCCGATCGCGCTAGTCAACAGCGTCAATCCGTTGCGGATTGAGGGCCAGAAGACGGCCGCCTTCGAGCTGATTGAGGCGCTCGGCCCTGAGCGGCCGCTCGACGCGCTCGCTATTCCCGTCGGCAACGCCGGCAACATCACCGCTTATTGGAAGGGCTTCACTGAGTCGAGCGACCAACTCGAGCGACTGCCACGGATGCTCGGCTTCCAGGCCGCCGGCGCCGCGCCGCTCGTGCTTGGCCATCCAGTCGAGCAGCCCGAGACGCTGGCCAGCGCAATTCGAATTGGCGACCCGGCCCGCGGCGAAGAGGCGCTCAGCGCCGTCGCCGAGTCGGGCGGCGCGATCAACTCCGTAACCGACGAGCAGATCCTTGAGGCCTACAGCTTCCTCGCCTCTCGCGATGGCGTTTTCTGCGAACCGTCGAGCGCCGCCTCGGTCGCTGGGCTGATTGTCCACGGCGTGCCCGAAGGGGTTGAGCGGATCGTCTGTGCGTTAACCGGCCACGGCTTGAAGGACCCTGAAACGGCGATCGAAGTCGGCGGCGAGATAATTGCCTGCGAACCGGAACTGGCGGCGGTTGAGGCCGCCGTTTGGGGCTGACAATGGAGCGCCGCCGGCTCGTAACAGTTCCCGCCTCATCGGCCAATCTTGGCCCCGGCTTCGATTCGTTTGCAGTCGCGCTCTCGCTCGCGATCGAACTCGAGGTGACGGAGACCGGCAGCTTCGCCGTCGAGACCGAGCTGGCGATCGCGCCCGACCGCCGCAACCTCGTCGTGCGCGGCTTCGAGCGGCTCCATCCGCCGGACGATTTTAGCTTCACGATCCGTTCCGACGTTCCGCTCAGCGGTGGCCTAGGAACCAGCGCCGCCGCTTATCTCGCCGGCTTGATCGCGGCCGACCATCTCTTTGAGCTCGATGCCGACCTGTTGGCGCTTGGAAGCGAGCTCGACGGCCATCCCGACAATGTCGCCGCAGCGCTCCACGGTGGCTTCGTCGTGACGACCGGTGGCGAAGTGACGCGCTTCGATTCCCCCGATGGGCTTGAGGCTGTGCTCGTTGTGCCTAACGAGGCGGTCGCAACGCGCGAAGCGAGGGCGGCGCTGCCTGATCAGGTGCCGCTCGCCGACGCTGTTTTCAACGTCGCCCACGGCGCGCTACTGATGCTTGGGCTCGCACGCGGTGACTTTGAACTGATCGCGCGCGGCCTTGACGACAGGCTCCACCAGACCTACCGCGGCCCGCTCTACCCGCGCTCGCAGGAGCTGATCGCGCGCGCTAAGGAGTTCGGCGCGCTCGGCGCGACGCTCTCCGGCGCCGGGCCAACGGTTCTTGTCTGGACAACCTTCGACACGACCGGCGGCGTCGTCGAAGCGCTCAGCGCCGAAGCCGGCGAGTGGGCGCAGATCAAGCGCGTCCGCTTCGAAGCTGGCGGCGCCGACGTTAAAGAGCTCTAGGCGCCTGTCTCGGCCGGAACCAGCGCGGCGATCTGCGCGCTCTGCTCGTAAAGGCCGAGTCGCCTAAGCAGCTCGGCGGCGACGAGCAGGTAATCGGAACCAAGGTCGGGACGATGTTCAAAAATAGGCGTCGCCCGCTCGGCCGATTCAGCGTAGGCAATCGACTGGCGCACGGTCTGGTCGAGCAGCCGGTCACCGACGTGTTCGCGCAGCGCCTCAAACGCCTCGCGCGAGTGAACGGTGCGCATGTCGGCGATGTTGAAAAGAACGCCGAGCCACTGAAGCTCAGGGTTGAGGCTGTCGCGCGCTAGTTCGATAACTTCGAGCGCCTGCTCAACTCCTTGCAGCGCGAAGTACTGCGCCTCGCTACTGAGCAGCGCCTGGTCGGCGGCAACCAGCGCGTTGACGGTAAGCAGCCCGAGCGCAGGGGGGCAGTCGATGAAGATGATGTCGTAGCGGTCATCGAGCTCGGCTAGCGCGCCGCGCAGCGTTAGCTCGCGGCCCATCTTGCCGGCCAGCGTGATCTCAGCCTCGGCGAGACTCAGGTTGGCAGGGATCACGTCGTCGACGATCGCGGCACTGGCACTGGCGCGGCCGGAGAGAACATCGCCGATCGTCGGTTCGGCTTCGGGGTCGATGTCGAAGTAGTCCGAGAGGTTGCCCTGCGGGTCGAGGTCGACGGCAAGCACGCGCAGGCCAGTCTGGCGGAAGGCGCCAACGAGGTGACGGACCGTCGTGGTCTTGCCTGTCCCGCCCTTCTGGCTCAAAACCGAGATCGTGATCGCCATTTGCGGCGAGTCTAGACGGGCAGCGAATCGGGCGGCGCGGCGCCCTTAGCTGCGACGTCCGCGGTAATGCTGATGAAGTTCATTTGGTAGCGGCCGACGAGGAAGCTGTCGCCGTCAACGAGCGTGTAGCGATCGATCCGCTCGCCGGCCACGAAGATCCCGTTGAGGCTGCTGTCGTCGACCAGTTTCAGCACCTCCTCTTCGCGGATGATCAGCGCGTGGCGGCGTGAGACGGTCGGGTCGTCGAAACGTATATCGGCAGCGGTGCTGCGGCCGATCCGCGTCCAGTCACCGATCAGTGCAACAACGCGTAGCTCGTCCCCTTCGCTGAAGACCAAGTAGTCACCGGCCTGCGTCAGCGCGGCTCGGACTGCATCGACCAGTTCGGCCTCAGACTCGCCTGCCTGCGTTGGCGCTAACGGCGCTGGCGAATGGGCTGCGGTGGTGAGGTCGAGCTGATCATCTGCGCTCATTGCAACCGTCCAATCGTTTGAACTAGCGATTCTCGCGTAAATCCTACGCCCGCTGTCAATTCGGTCACAGCAATTGGCAGGAAAACCTCTGCGGGCGCCGAAAATAGGCTGAATGCTTAGTTGGAATCAGCTGCTCGGAGAGCCGGAACTGGAGATCAGGCTGCTGCGCAAGGGGCACGACACACGCGCTGCTGCTGAGCTTCATTGCGCCGACTGTGGCCGTGTTCCACTGACCGGCGAACAGGTCTTCGAGTTCGCCGCTGGTTCGGTCTGCACGCTCTGCCGCGACAAGCACGCCGATTCACCGCGGACAATCTCACCGGTTCATCACGTCGAGCATGGCATCAGCGTTCGCAGGTTGACGCTGCCGCGCGCCGCTTAGCGATCGGCCGCGCGCTTTTCGCTTCGCTGCGTCGGTAGACTGCTGGTCGCAATGGAGCCCTGCACGATTCCCCAGAAGATCGACCGGCCGGTGACCGTCGTCTTTGACTATCTCTCCGACCTAGCGAACTACTCAGAGTTCACTGAGCACTTCCTGACCGATTGGCGGATGACTCGCGAGGAGACTTACGGGATCGGAGCAGGAGGGCGCTTTCACGAGGACCTTCCGTTTGACCGCTTCGGCTGGGGCGACATGGCGATCGTCCAGTTCGAGGCGCCGCGCTTGATTGTCCTCGTTGGCTGTGGCGGCAAATACAACCGAATCCGCACTTTGACGGTCTTCGAACTAAGTGATGACGGCGGCGGCGGGACTGAGGTCACACTGACGGTTGAGACGCGACCGGTCTTCGCAAGCGACAAGGTGATCGGCGCGATCGGCCAGGACCGCGCTCGGCGCCGGGGCTGGCGCAAGTCGCTCAAACGGCTTTCACGGATCCTCGAAGAAGGCAAAGAGCGCGGGCCTCGGGCGACGATAGCCGGCGGTGCCCGCAAGCCAGCAACAGGGCTGCGCGGCTAGGCCTTGCCGCAGATCAATCGAATACAGTTTGGAGCCGCAATGTTCCGCCGCCTACTAGCCCTAACCCTGTTCGCGACCGCGCTAGCCGGCCTAGCCGCCTGCGGTGATAAAGAGGCGACCGTCTCCCAAGGTGAGTCGGAAGCGATCTTCGTAACGCTCGGCGAACTTCAGTACCAAGTGCAGATGTCGCGCCAGCTCAATCCTGCCGATTCCGGCGACAGCGACCTGCTGGCCGGGGTCGATCCAACCGAATCAACGTTAGGGGCGGACGATCTTTGGTTCGGCGTTTGGGTTCGTGTTTTCAACAGCAGTGACACGCTTGCCACGACTGCCGATGACTTCAAGATAGTTGACACGCGCGGCGAGGAGTTTGAGCCGATGATCGTCGATCAGAGCAACAAGCTGGTCTTCCGCAAAGCGCCAGTTGGCGCCGACGGTGGCCAGTATCCGAACCCGAATAGCGCGGCTGCCAACCTGCCGACGGCCGGTGCGATTTTGATCTTCAAACTGCCCAATCCGGTGCTCGACTACCGCCCGCTTGAGCTTGAGATCGAAAGCAGCGATCTTCCCGGCAAGAAGGCCAGCGTCACGCTCGACGTTTAGCGCTGCGCGAGCATCGCGCTTAATACCCCTCGCGCTGCCGGCGCGGCGGTCTCGCCACCGGCGCCGGCGCCAACAAACATCACTCCGACGGCGCTGGTTGCGATCTTCGCTTTTCCGGCCGGCGCGAAGGCGATGAACCAGGCGTCGGTGTCTTCCGGGTCGTCGCTTGGAGAACGCAGTTCGGCGGTGCCGGTCTTGCCGGCGACCGTCACGCCTGAGATTGCGGCCGCGGTTCCCGTGCCGCCCCTTACGACGTCGATCATGAAGCGTTCGAGAATCTCGGCTGTCGAGCTCTTAATCGCCTGCGCGCCGCTTGTCGGCTTCGTCTGATCTGCCGTAGCTTGGCTCAATGTCGGCGTCACAAGCCGTCCCTTACGAGCGACCGTCGCCGCGACCAGCGCCATCTGCAGCGTGCTGGCCTGAACCTGACCCTGCCCAATCGCCGATGAGCCGACGTTGAGGTCATCGCCAAGCTCAAGCGGGATCGTGCTCTGCGCCGCGCCGGGGATCGGCGAAATGCGGTTAAAACCGAAGCGCTGTGCAGCGGCGACGAGTTTTGCCGAGCCGAGTTTGGCGCCGAGCGGGGCGAAGACCGAGTTGCAGGACTCAGCAAAGGCCTCGCCGAGGCTGCCGCCGCATACCTCACCACCGGCATTCGAGAGGCGAAAGCCTGAAAGCTCAATCCCTGACATCATCGGATAAGTCGATTTTGTGCTGGCGACTCCCGCGTCGAGCGCGCCTGCGGTCGAAACGACTTTGAAGGTCGAGCCGGGGGGCTGAAGCAGCGAGAAGGCTTGGCCGGCGAATGCTTCGATCGCGCCGTTGCGTGGGTTGAGCGCAACGACTCCGCCTTGACGCCCGGACATTGCGTTGATCGCGGCCTGTTCAACGCTCGGGACGATTGTCGTTCGCACCTTCTCGCCGGAGCTTCCGGCGGATCGGGCGATCACGCGGTTCCCTGCGCTCAGCGTGCCCGAAGGCAACCCGGCGAGCTGCGGCTGGAAGATCAGTTCAAGGCCCGAGATTCCCACCAAGGCATCGGGCGGAATCCCGAGCGCGTTTATTTCCAGTGCCCGCTCCGCTGGAATCGGGCCGATCTGCCCGACCACTTCGCTTGAGATCGCGGGCACCGACGAGCTGCGCGCTTCGCCCTCGGCGAGCACCTGCCGATCTTTCGTCAGCAGTGAGCCGCGGTCGAGCATCTTCGTGTTGCGCGTTAGCTGCTGGCCTGGCCTTAGGCCGGGAAAGGCGTTGGCGGGAATCCAGGCGATCCGAGTGTTGTCGCCATCTTCGACTGTCTGTAACACGACGTCGCCGCGCACGGTGCCAAATATTCGGCTGCGGATCGTCAGCGGAATTTGCCAGCGGCCGTCGCCAATCTCTTGCGGCTCCCCGGCTTTGACCGATCGCTCACCAGCTGTAGCGGTTGCAAGCGTCGCCCGGTTCGACTGGGCGAAGTCGAGCAGCGGCGTGCTTTTTTGCGTCTGGGTTGTGAGCTGCGCGTGCATCGTCGCCCAATCGGCCTTTGACCAAGCTTGCGCGTAAGCGCGAACCTCGCTTTCGCCGGCGGAGCCCGACGATGCTCCAGCGATCGCACCAAAGACGAATGCCAAGCCGGCGACCACTGCTACCGGAATCGCACGCCGGCGCAACAGATCGTTGCGCTTCTGCGCATCTGTGCGCCCCGCTTTTGAGCCGGGAGAAGCTGCCGCTCGCTTCGGTCGTGGCTGGTTTGGCTTCTCGCTCATTGGTAGCTCACGGCGCTGATCCCAAGGTAACGATGCGGGTGGTCAGATTCGGTTCGGTCCGGCAGGCCGCTACGCTGCGGCGCGATGGGTAAGACGCTAATCATCGCCGAGAAGCCGTCCGTGGGGGAGGACCTCGCTCGCGTTCTGCCGGGCCCATTCAAGAAGAAAGCCGGCACCGGGGAGAAGCGATCCCGCGCCCTCGAAGGCCCCGATCACATAATCAGCTGGGCGATCGGCCACCTCGTTTCGCTCGCCAATCCAGAAGAGTACGACGAGAAGTTCAAGAAGTGGCGGATGGCAGATCTGCCGATCGTTCCGACCAAGTTCAAGCTTGAGGTGCGCGATGAGCGCTCGCAGAAGCAGATGAAGGTCGTGCGCGAATACCTCCGCAGCGACGAAGTGGATCGCGTTGTCAACGCTTGCGACGCCGGCCGCGAAGGCGAGCTGATCTTCGCTTACCTCTACGAGAAGGCCGGCTCAAAGAAGCCGGTCGAGCGGCTCTGGCTCTCCTCGATGACCGAATCGGCGATGCGTGAGGCGCTTGAGAATCTGCGCCCGGCAAGTGAGTTCGCGCTGCTCGAGGAGGCCGCCCGCTCTCGCTCCGAAGCCGACTGGATCGTCGGAATGAATGCCACCCGCGCGGCGACGATCCGCCTGCGCTCTTCGTTCGACGGGGCCGTTTCGCTCGGTCGCGTGCAGACCCCGACGCTGGCGATCTTGACTCGCCGCGAAGAAGAGATCCGCGCCTTCATCCCCGAGGCCTACTGGCTCGTCGACGCCAAGTTCGCGGCCGACGACGGCCGCAAGTACGAAGGCCGCTACCACGCCGGAGCGAAGCCGCGGATCGAGAAGCAGGCCTCGGCCGATGAGATCGTCGCCGCCGTCAAGGGCCAGCGCGGCAAGATCACAAAGCTCGACAAGACGAAGAAGACCGAAAAGCCAGCGATGCTTTACGACCTTACTTCGCTTCAGCGCGACGCCAACACGCGCTTCGGTTTCTCAGCGAAAAGGACGCTCGGCGCGGCGCAGCGCTGCTACGAGGAGCACAAGGCGCTCACATATCCAAGGACCAACTCGCGCTACCTGACGAGCGACATGGTCGACGAGATCAAGCCGACCGCCGAGCAGGTTGGGCGCGACTCCGAGTACACGGCGGCCGCAGAGTACGTCACGGGCCTTGACCTGCTGCCGCTCAGCCGCGTCGTCAACGACGAGAAGGTTGGCGACCACCACGCGATCATCCCGACCAACGCCGAGCACAAGCTCGACAAGATGGGCTCCGACGATCGCCGCATCTACGACCTCGTAGTTCGCCGCTTCCTCGCGATCTTCCATCCCGACGCCGAGTTTGAGAACACGCGCGTTGAGACAACGGTCTCTGAGCACGTATTCCGCACCCGCGGCAAAGTCCTGATCGTGCCGGGCTGGCGCGGCGTCTACGGCGAGCTCGCCGACGGCGCCAAGAGCGCCGCCGAAGAGGACGAAGGGCGCGACCAGACGCTGCCGAAGCTCGAGCTCGATGAAGAGGTCGACACAACCGAAGTCGAGGCGCTCGAGAAGGAGACGAAGCCGCCGCGCCGCTACTCCGACGCTTCGCTACTAGGCGCCATGGAGACGGCCGGCAAGCTCGTCGACGATGACGAGCTGCGCGAGGCAATGAAAGAATCGGGGATCGGCACGCCGGCAACGCGCGCCGCGATCATCGAACGCTTAATTGACGTCGGTTACATCGAGCGCGAAGGCCGCGCGCTGGTGCCGACGGAGAAGGGGATGAACGTGATCCGCCTGCTCGACGGGCACCCGTTGACGCAGCCTGCCCTTACAGGCGAGTGGGAGCATCGTCTGGGAGAGATTCAAGAGGGAACAGAGACGCGCAAGAAGTTCATGGCCGACATCAAAGAGTTCGCGGTCGGCACGATCAACGAGCTCGACACAAGCCTCAAAGACGTAAAGATTCCGCGCGCCAACCTCGGGCCGTGCCCGGTCTGCGGCGCCGACATCATCGAAAACCGCAAGGGCTACTCCTGCTGGGCGCGCGAGGATCCAGGTTGCGGCTTTGTGATCTGGAAGGGCAAAGTTGGCAAGCAGCTTCCGGCAGCAATTGCGCGTGAGCTGATTACGACCGGCCGCACCGAGAAGCAGGTCGCCGGCTTCAAGGGCCGCAGCGGCCGCTCGTTCCGCGCCAAGCTCGCGCTGCAGCAGTCCGAGGAGGGCAAGTGGCGAGTTGAGTTTGACGAGGCTTGGGCGAAGGAAGGCGCGAAGGCGCCGGCCGCCGAGGACGCAACAGCCGACGCCGACGCGATCGCCGAGGCCGAAGCCGCAAAGGCCGCCAAGGCCGGCGGCGACTCCGCCGACGAGGCCGCTTGAGCCTGCGCCTTAGGCGCGTCAGTTTCTACCGGTCGGCGGCGACCATCTACCAATGCCGCTGAAACTGATCACGGGGCCGGTTAACTCCGGCAAGGCGGACATTGTGCTCCTTGAGGTCGGAGCTGCAGCAGATGCGGGACTCGATCCTGTCCTTGTCGCACCGACTCTTGCTGACTCGGACCTGCTGCGCCGTGATCTCGCGCGGCGCGGCGTAACGCATGCCGTGCGCGTAACCAACTTCCGCGGATTGTGGGAGCTGATCGCGCGGCGCGCAGGTTTCGACCCTAGGCCTCTCTCTCCTTTCGTCCTGCAGCGGATCGCTCGCGTTGTCGTCGATGAAACTCTCGATACCGGTCAGCTATCGCTTCTTGAAGCTGCCGCCCATAGCAGCGGCTTCGCTGCCGCTCTGGCTGGCCTGGCGGACGAGCTCGGTGAAGTGAGAGCTAGCCCGGCTCGCTTTGCTGAGGTAATGAAGGCGTGGGACTCGAGCCCTGACGGTCGCGGCGGTTATGGTGCCGAGCTGGCGACCCTCTACCGCGCATACCGCGCCCGGCTTGAAGCTATCGGCGGTCGCGACGAATCCAGTTACGTCGCTGAGCTACTCGAGATGCTCGCGCAGAATCCGGAGTGCTGGCGTGGGGCGCCGGTCGCCTTCTACGGCTTCGATGACTTTGAGTTGCGCCAGATCGACACGATCAAGATGCTCAGCGAGATTGCCGCAGCACCGACAACTGTCTCCTTCCCTTACGAACAGCGAGCGGCGTTCGAAGGGCGCGAGCGGATCTTCGGTCAGTTGGTCGAGCTAGCCGCTGGCTCGGTCACTAGTTGCGAGGCGAGCAAGCAGCATTACTTTGAGCAGAGCGCCGACACCCTTTACGCGTTCGAACGGGCATTGTTCGAGCTTGAACCGGCGGCGATCGACCCGTGTGATGCTGTCGAGCGCTTTGAAGCTGGCGGCGAGCGAGCGGAGATTGAACTTGTGGCGGCACGAGCTGCGTCGCTGATTGGCGCTGGCACGCCGCCGGAGCAGATCGCCGTAGCGGTTCGTGATCTCGATCAGTCGGCACCGCTGGTTGAGGAGGTCTTCGCCGCTGCCGACGTCGCAATCGCGATCCGAAAGCGGGTCAAGATTGGTCATACTGCGCTCGTCAGAGGGGTGCTTGCGTTGTTCAGGTGCGCCCTTTGTGAAGACCCTCAATCTGCCAAGTCGGGCGATCTTGTTACCGCTCTGATCGGCTGGCTCAGGACGCCCGGAGTAGGAGCAGCCAAGTACGCCTGGCAGGTTGACCGCTTAGAGCGGGAGCGCTTGCGTGGCCGGCTAGCCAATCTCGCTGAGGCCGAAGCGAAGTGGCTCGAGATCACAGGGTTTGACGCGAACTATGCGCTCGATTCGCTGCGGGCGGCGCTTGCCGAAGGACCGCAGGCGGGCTATCAGCGCGCCGCCGAACTCGCTCGCAGAGTGCTCGCTGGCAGCACCGGTGACGGCGATGCACCGATCCTCGACCGCGAGCAGCAGATCAACGCTGAGGCGCTTGGTGACCTGATCGTCGCGCTAGACGAGCTCGATTGGCTCACCGACAAAGAGTCCGCCTTCGCGCCGGATGCCGAGCGGCTGATCAGCGAGCTCGCCGATCGCGAACTCCAGGTCGGCGAGTCGCTGGCGGCGGGCTCCGTCAGCATCGCATTACCGCTCTCGCTCCGCGCGCGCCGCGTCGAGACGCTGATCGTCGCAAGGATGCAAGAGGGCCTCTTCCCGCAGCGCGGAGCCGAAGATCCATTCCTCGATGACGCTGCACGGCGCAGCATCAACCGGGCGGCGCTCGACGCTGGCTTGAGCGCGCTTTGGCCGAGTGGCCCGCCTGACCGGATTGCTGCCGAACGGCATCTGCTCCACGCTCTGCTCTCGCGCGCAACGAAATTGCTGATCTATAGCCATCACGTTCGCAGCGACGCGGGCGAGCTCGCGAATGCATCGCTCTTCCTTGACGACATTGAGGACTTATTTGTCCCCCGCCCGCAGTTGCTGCGCCGCGCGCTCGGCCAGATCGACTGGCCCGAGGATGACCACCGCCTTGCTCCAAGCGAATATCAGCTTGCGCTCGCGGCTCTGCCGTCTCTGCGCGCCGATGAGCAGTCGTATCAGCTCTCCAGCCCGGAGGCGATCGAGGCATTGAGCGCGCGCGGTATCTGGTCGGCGACCTCGTTGGAGCGTTATCTGCGCTGCCGAATGGCTTGGTTGGTTGACAACTTCCTGCGGCCCAAAAATCTCGAACCTGACGCCGACCAGCTGGCCTACGGCGGTGCAGTTCACACCGTGCTTCAGAAGCTCTTTGAGCGTCTACACAAGGACGGCACGCGGCTGAGCGAGACAACGTTGAGCGCTGCCCTTGGGCTGATCGATCCGATTCTCGCTGGGCTCGATCCATTCTTCGCCGACCCACTGAAAGAACAGATTCAGCGCCGGGGAATCAAACGCGCCGTCGCTGCCTACCTCTCGGAAGCGGCTGTCGCTGGCTCGGAATTTACGCCAGACCAGTTCGAACTTAGCTTTGGGATGCGCGACGAGGAACCTGCTGACCTTGGCGACGGACTCGTCCTCAGCGGCAAGATCGACCGCGTCGACGTCCAAGGCGAGCAAGCAATCATCGTTGACTACAAGACCGGATCTGTCTCAAAGAACTGGCCGGCAGCAAAGTGGCTTTCAGAAGGGGTGATCCAGAATGCGCTCTATGCACTCGTCTACGGCTCGCGGAACCCGAACGTCGAAGTAGTAGGGGCGCTCTATCAGCCCGTTCGGGTAGGCAAGCCAGCCGACGGGCGCCCGCGCGGAGCGATCGGTCGCGAGGCCGATGAGCACCGTTCAGACATCGTTCGGACCGATCGCATCGGTGAGGACGAGTTCGCCGAGCTTCTCGTTGAGGCGCGCGCTCTAGCGGTCGATGCGGTTGAGAGGATCGGCCGCGGCGAGCTGCAGCCGCAAGACCCGGCGAAGTGCTCATACAGTCGCGATGGCGGCTGCGCCTTTCCCGGGATCTGCCGGAGCAAGCCATGACCACCGGAGACGGGGCAGTCCAGCTATACGAGGGCGAGCGCATGCTCGGCCCTTACGGTGAGCTGAACGCTGAGCAAGTGGCAGCGACGATCGACCGCGACCAGCCGCTTCTGCTCGAAGCCAGCGCAGGTGCCGGGAAGACACTGGTGTTGGTCGAGCGATTCGTGCGCGATGTGCTCGAGGGCGACAACGACGGCGAACTTCTGGAGTGCGATGAGATCCTTGCGATCACCTTCACGCGCAAGGCGGCAGCTGAACTGCGGGACCGAATCCGCCGCCGTTTTGCTGAGCTTGCAGATGGAAGCCAGAGGGCTAGGGAGGCAGTTGCCGCACTCGATGGTGCGTGGATCTCAACTATCGATGGCTTCTGCGCTCGGCTGCTTAGGCGCCATGCGCTGCTTGTCGGCGTCGACCCGTCATTCGTTGTTATCGATGAGATCGACCTGATCGGTTATCGCAGCGCTGCCTTCCAAGCGGCGGCCGAAAGTTTGTTGGCTGGTGAGCGCGCGGAGCAAGCGCTCGAACTCTTTGCGGCGGATTGGTATGACAATCTGCAGACCGAGATCACACGCATCTACGACCAGATGCGCAGCGCAGGAGCGAGCTCGCCGCAACTGCCAGCGGTTGGCGACGGCATCGATTCCGACGGCTGGATCTCGCTGCTCAACGATCTGCTGGTTGCGTATGGAGAACAGTTCGCGGCGCTCAAGCGCGCCGATGGCGGCTGCGACTTCGCCGACGTTGTCTTTGCGGCGCGGGACCTGCTGGTCGACCACAAAGCGGTCGCCGCGAGCTATCGAGAGAGCTTCAAGAGGGTTCTGATTGATGAGTTTCAGGACACCAACGGGCTTCAGCTTGAGCTCTTTGATGCGCTTGGGATTCCAGCTCGCTTCCAGGTCGGCGACCCGTTGCAGTCGATCTACGGGTGGCGGCACGCCGATCTCCAACTCTTCATTGAGGCCGCCGCGATCCACGAGAGCGAAGGCCGCCGCCTGCGCCAAACGCACAACTACCGGTCGCGGCCCGAGATTCTGCAGACA
>JAEMTR010000006.1:0-1064 GCA_016462245.1 Solirubrobacteraceae bacterium | reverse complement strand
ACGTTGAGCTGCTGTTCACCGATTCGGTTGCTTGGAAAGGCGATGAGCTCGCAGGCGACCGTGCTGAGGCGCGGCTCGTTGCTAGCCGCATCAAACGATTGATCGAGAGCGGCGAGGCGGGCCAGGGTGAGGTCGTCGTTCTGATGGAGAGTCGCTCGGCGATGGCGACCTACCGCGAGGAGCTGCTGCGGCTCGGCCTCGACGCTGTTTCCGATGGGGGCGAGGACTGGTGGCAGCGGATCGAGGTTGTCGACCTCCTCTCCCATCTGCGCCTGCTTGCCAATCGCGCCGATGACCGCAATCTGCTGGCCGCGCTGCGTTCGCCGCTCTGCGCAATCGGCGTCGATGCGCTCGCGCTGCTCGGTGGCGAGAAGGCGCGCGACGGGGTTCGTGATCTGGACGAAGCCTTTGAGAACTGCGCAGCGAAAGAGCGCGAGCCGGAAACCCCTGCAGCTGCGATAGGTGCGAACGATCATGAGAGGTTGGTTGCCTACCGCAAACTTCTGCGTGGCTGGACGCCGCTGGCAAGCGAGCTGTCGGTTGGCGACCTTCTCGAGCACGTGATCGATTCGAGTAGCTACGCCGCGATCCTGCTGGCTGGCGAGGACGGCGAGCAGAAGCTGGCGAACGTGCGCCAGCTCGCAGCGATGGCTCACGCTTGGGATCTGCGGCACGGCGGCAGCTTGCGAGCTTTCTTGGCTTGGGTTGACGAGGCCTCCGGCCCGTCGTCGCAAGAGACCGACGCGCCGGTCGGCGGGGCAATAGACACCGACGGTAAGCCAGACCCGAACGGCCCGGTCCGCTTGATGACAATTCACGCCTCCAAGGGGCTCGAATATCCCGTCGTTGTTGTCCCCAGGCTGGGAGGTGGGGTAAGGCGCGATGACGCGATGATTCGTGTAGAGCGCGATCAGGTTTCATGTTCGCTTAAGGCTGCGGGCAGCGATGGAAGCGCCCTTGCGATCGGGCCGTACGACGAGATGAAGGCAGCCGGCGAGCTAAAGGGGCATTACGAGCGCCGCCGAAAAATCCATGTAGCGATGACACGCGCTGAGCGGCGGCTG
>JAEMTR010000260.1:1349-1788 GCA_016462245.1 Solirubrobacteraceae bacterium | reverse complement strand
CAACCGCCGCCGTCGCTGCCGAGCGCAAAGCTGAGCACTGGATCGGATTTAATCGGACGATCGAAGCTTGAACCACTGAACGATGTGCGCTCTTCGTCACGCCAACCATCCGCCGTCTGACGAAGGACGTAACCGTCGCCGGGAAGCATGTTGGGCGGAAGCAGCGGGTCGGGCGAGTTGGGATCACTCTCAATCGGCGGGTCTGGCGCCGGGAAGCTGATCACAGGAACAACCGATACGACCGCCCTAACTTGGCCCTCGGCACGGAAGGCAGCTGCGGCGATGACGGTGCTACCTGGTAGCGGCTGGCGCGCGAAACGCCAACTACCATCTGCGCTATCGCGCTCAACAACGACGGTTTTTCCGGCGATCACGGCGCCGCCGTCAGCAAGCCCGTCTGCTGCCACGAGCTGGATGCTGGTTCGTGGCAGCGTCGCCA
>JAEMTR010000260.1:0-1339 GCA_016462245.1 Solirubrobacteraceae bacterium | reverse complement strand
GCAAGGAATTCAGTTGCTGGTCTGCGACCCAGCTCCCAGCGGAGTTGACCAGAACGCCAGCGTTGCTGACGGCGATCGCCTCGCTGCCCGCGAAACTGATGCTCGTGAAGTTTGCTGACGCGAAACCGTCAGGGAGCGACTCTGCTGCCCAAGTTTTATCGTAGGCGAGGATCGTTCCTCCTTTGCCAACCGCGTAGCCACGCTGCGGATCGGCGGGATCGAACGCGACGGCCAGCAGGTTTTGTTCAAAGCCAACCGGAGCGGCTGGATCGCGCTCCCAAAGCCCGGTGTCAGCTCGCCAGAGCCACATCGCCCCGAGGTCGCCGACCGCGTGGGCGCGGTCGGCCTCCGGCCAAGCCACTCCCCTGAGCGTTGCGGAGACAACCGAACCGCTGGCGCTGAGCAGGAACTCGCGCCTCCAGCCGGCGCCCGTGAGGTAGCGGGCGACGGCACCATCAACGCCGACGGCGAGCGCCGATTTCTCCAGCGATCCACGCTCACCGCCGGGAGCTGAAACAACGCTCGTCAGTGGCGCCCGCGCAGCAACCGGCCAGTTGCGCAGGCGGAGCGGTTTGGCGATCCCGACACCGACCTCAACCGGCCCCTGCAGCCAACCGTCGGCGGCAGATGCGAACGCTCCGCTAGGGCGAAAGTTACCTCCCCCACCAGGCAGGCGCTGGAAGCTCTCGCCGACCAACCGCAGATAAGTTCCAAGGTTGGAGGTACCGGCTGCGCCAGGGCGCAGCGGGTTGGTGATGATCCGCTCACCGGCGCCGCTTCCAGCCCAAGCGAAGCTGCGGTAACCGTCGGTGGTCGAGAAGGCGAAGCCGAGCCTTTGATCGCAGAACGAGGCATCGCACCACGACTGGATTCGATCGCTCAGAGGCGCATCCGGGTCAATCAGCAACGTTCCGTCAAGCTGCTCCCCGTCAAGCCGGAACCGCATGTCGACCCAGATCGCTTCGGAGCTGACAGTGATCGTTTGCGCTTGTCCGTCGAGCGGGGCAACCTCACTGATGCCGACCGCGCTGGCCGCCGCCGCGCTCGTGAAGGGATTATCGGGCAGAGTCAGCTGATCCCAGCTGGCACCGCTTGCCGCGTTGCGCCCAAATATCTCTAGCGAGTGACCGCTCGACGTGGCTGCGATCCAAGCATTGTCAGGCGCGCTCGCAGCGATCCCGGAAACGCGAAAAGAGCTTGTCGTCGACGGGTCAACGTTGAGCGTTTCACGGCTCCAAGCGCTAGCCGAACCGGAGCCGTCGTTGACAACAACCGCACTCTCGTTCGAGCGACCCACCGGAACCGCGAAGAGCACCGTCCGAGAGTCTTGGTCGGCGAC
>JAEMTR010000084.1:3791-6396 GCA_016462245.1 Solirubrobacteraceae bacterium | reverse complement strand
GGCCAGCAGCAGCCGCGTCGAGTTCGTTCCGATGTCAACGACGGCGATTCTCACGCGACGAGACTACGCCGCTGGCGTCGGCGCCGGCGTCGGCATCGGCTCGCCAGCCAGCGCTGCGAGCAGGTTGTCGGCGGCGCAGTTGCCCATCGCGGCGCGAGTGGTTGCCGTCGCTGAGCCGATGTGCGGCACGATCAGGCAGTTAGGAGCGGAATAGATTGGGTCATCTGCCGGCGGTGGCTCAGGGTCGGTGACGTCGAGCGCGGCGCTACCGATCGTGCCAGAGAGGAGAGCCTCTATCAGGGCGGCTTGATCAACGACGCCGCCGCGGGTTGTGTTGATCAGCAAGGCATCTGGCTTCATTGCAGCGAGCGCAGCGGCGTCGATCAGATGGTGGGTCTGCTCGTTGAGCGGGCAGTGGATGCTGACGATGTCGGCCTCGGCCAGCGCGGCGTGGAGGTCGTCATCGCGGCCGGCGAAGCTGATCTGCATTCCGAACGGCTCAGCGCGGTCGGCGACCGCTTGGCCGATCCGTCCGCGGCCAACGATCAGCAGCTTCGCGCCGCGCAGCTCGCGCCCAAGCCACCCTTCTGGCTCCCAGGTCTTCCAGCGGCCTTCGCGCGCGTCGCGCTCACCTTCGGGGAGGTTGCGCGCGGCGGCTAGCAGCAGCGCCATCGTCAGGTCGGCGGTCGCATCTGTCAGTACGTGCGCGGCGACGCCAACCGGAATCCCGCGCTCGGCGGCGGCGGCAAGGTCGATGTTGTCGCAGCCGACGGCGAAGTTGGCTACCGCCTTTAGCTGCGGAGCGCTGTCGAGCAGCTCGCCGTCAACGCGGTCGGTCAGCAGCGACAGCAAGCCATCGGCCTCGGCTACGCCAGCCAGCAGCTCCTCACGCGTCGGTGGCATCGTGCCGCCGTGCACGGTCACCTCGTGGCCTGCGTCGCGCAGTCGCTCGATTGCATCTCCCGGCAGTGCCCGGGCTACAAAGATCTTCGCCATCGCGCGGCACGATACCTAGCGCAGGCGAGAAGGCAACCGCGACAGCGCGGACGGGCGCCGTGTAATATGCCGTTCTATGGAGATCAAGAGAGTTTTTCTGTTGGGATTCGCTACCGCTGCCATGCTCGCAGCAGCCGCCCCCGCTGGCGCCGCCGCTGGCGAAGTAAGCTTCGGCTCAACGCCAGAGCAGCAGCGCGCCGCAGGCGAAGCGATGGGCAAAGAGGCCTACCTCTACGGCTTCCCGCTCAACGAGTTCAACCTGATCCGAAAAGCGGACCTCAAGCTCAGCGCACCTCTGAACGTGCTGGCCAACGCGCAGCAACTGGCCACGCCGGCAGCGCAGGGCGTCGTTGCTCCCAACACAGACACGCTCTACTCGCTCGCCCAGATTGATCTTGGAAAGGGACCGGTCGGGCTAAAGGTCCCGGAAATGGATCACGGCCTCTTCGATCCGCGTTATTGGACCTTTGAGTTTGTTGAGCCCTACACCAATGTTGTCGGCTACATCGGAAGCCGCCTCAACGGCTCTGCCGGCGGCACATGGGCGCTGGAGTGGAGCGGCGCAAAGTCGAAGAAGGCACTGCCGAAGGGCGTCAAGCGCTTCAAGTCGTCTGCCCGGCGTCTCTGGGTGATCGGTCGCACGCTGGTCAGGGGCAATAAGGACGAGGCGAAGGCAAAGAAGCTGATGGCGCAGTACCGGCTCGGCACGCTCGCCGACCTCACAGCAGGAAAGGCGCTTACCAAGCCGCGCAATCTGACTCCTGGACGGCCAAAGACGGTCGAACCGACGGGGCTCGGATTCCTTGACCTGCTGAGCGCCGGAATGACCGATGATCCGCCGCCGGCGCGCGACGCCGACATCGTTGCTCGGATGCGGAATTTCGGTATTGGCGCGGGGCTAAAGCCGAGCACCGCCGGGTTGCCGGCGCCAGTGCTCGAAGGGCTGGCGGCCGGCGTTGACGCCGCTGCCGCATCGCTTCCAATCGAGGCAAGGCTGCCAATCCTAACCCAGGCGAAGGAAAACGGCGGCTGGTACAACCCTTCACCAAAGGTCGGCATCTTCGGGACGGACTATGCGATGCGCGCTCGCGTCGCTCTAGTGGGCATCGGCATCAACACGGTCGAAGAGTCGACCTACCCAACCGCTCTAACCGATGCCAACGGCGAGATGCTCAGTGGTGCCAACAGCTACCGCATGGTCTTCAAGCGCGGCAAGCTTCCGCCGGTCACGGGTTTCTGGTCGGTGACGATGTACGACTCAAGTGGCTATCTCGTTCCCAACGCCGCGAAGATTTACGCGGTCGGCCCCGACCACCCGGGCATGATCACGCGCAAAGATGGCTCGGTCGTGATCGTCGTCCAGAAGAGCAAGCCGACCGAGAAGGACGTCAACTGGCTGCCCGCGCCAGAGGCCGGTTTCCGCCTCAACATGCGCCTTTACGTTCCTTCGAAGTCGATCCTTAACGGCACTTGGAAGCCGCCGGGGATCGAGAAGGTCGGCTAACCGCGACGCACCCTGCCAGCGGGCTCCAATAGCCTCGCTGACCGATGACCAATCAAGCGCAGATTCCTGTTGACGAAGTAGGCCAGTACTGGCCAACGCCGTGGA
>JAEMTR010000084.1:0-3781 GCA_016462245.1 Solirubrobacteraceae bacterium | reverse complement strand
CCGTGGAGCAGTGAGGACGGCGGCTCGCTGCGCTGGTGCTGCGCAGGTGGGCAGGCGGGGCTTGGAATTCAGCCCGGCGAGCGGCTCGAGGTCACAGCAGTGAAGGACGCATACGCCAGCGACATGGTTATTCGCCGCAACGAAGGTGAGCTCTACGCGCTGCGCCACGAGATGCCATGGACCGGTGGTGCGCAGTCGGCGCCGGTGCGCGGCTGGACTGAGAAGCTCGATCCGGTGACGCTTGAAGTGACCGCCTCAACGCCAAAGCTTCCAGGCGGCCCTTACTGGCCGGGTGGAATTGGCTGCCACGCCAACGGCGACATCTACATGGTTTTCGGCGGTTGGGCGCATCGGCTAACGCCTGAGCTTGAAGTTCTCGCCTCGCACAAGCTGCCGGTTGCGCGACCTCACAACTCGTTCGTGATCCTGAACGGCGGCGAGCTGGTGACGAAGGACTGCGACGCCCCGGCCGGCCTTGCCCCGTCGACCGTTTCGATCCTCGATCCGCTTAACCTGTTGCCTGTGGCTGAGCCGCTGACGCTGCCGGAACCATCGATCGGCAGGCTCTGCAGCGACGGCGAGAACGTTTTTGTGATCGGCACAACGAAGGTCTTCCGCCTCCATCTCGATCGCGAGGCAGGCAAGATCGTCGTCGACGATGACTGGCAGCCGTCCTACGGCCCGGCGCCCGGGCGTAGCTTCGGCTGGGATCCAGTGATCACCGACGAGCACCTGCTCTGGATGGACAACGGCCAGAACGACACCGACGTAACAATGCTCGATTGCGGCACCGCCCCTGACCCTGTGCGGCTCTGGTGGGCGCGCCGCGACGATGCTTCAAAGATTGATTCGACTGAGATCAGCGGCTTGCCTTACGGAACCGAGTCGAACCCGCCGGCTTGGGATCCGGTCGGCGGCGTTGTGATCGCCTACGACGCCGGCAACGCTGTCCTGCGCGCTTGGCGGCTTGTCGGCGACCGGATGGAAGAGCTCTGGCGCCGCGACGGTTTCGCCCACGCCGGCCATCTGATCCTCTACCCGGACACGCGTGAGCTTGTAGTGCAGGACTGGAATCAGCCGAAGTTCTTGAGGCGTCCAACCGTGAGGCGCCTCACGCGGCCGGTGCTGCAGGCGCTAGGCAAGTTCGCGCTGGTGCGAAAGAGCGGCGTCGCGCTCGGCAACGATCAGCTTGTTGTGCTCGACCTCGATACTGGAGTCGACAAAGCGCGCGTTGACGTGCCGTCGCCCTGCCAGGGTTTCCTCTTCCCAGCGCCGGGCTTCGGCCGCGACATTTATTACCAGTCGGCAACGACGATCGCGCGCGTCGCGGTCGTCTAATTTCACTGCCTGCGCGGCGTTCACTTCGCTGCTAGCCTTAGCAACACGTCGCGGGGTGGAGCAGTCTGGTAGCTCGTCGGGCTCATAACCCGAAGGTCGCGGGTTCGAATCCCGCCCCCGCTATTTAGGAAAGCTGGCGGTTCGTTGGCTTGTCCTGCTCCGCCAAGACCGTCAGCTACCAGTTAAGAAGAGGTTCTAATGCGCGTCACCGTGATTGTGCCGGCCTACAACGAGGCCCGCACCATAGAGCAGGTTCTGCGCCGCCTGGCGGAGCTCGACTTCGACGCTGAGATCCTCGTCGTTGACGATGGTTCGATCGACGAGACGGTTGAGATCGTCGGCGGGCTCGAAGCCGAGATTCCTGGACTGCGGCTGATTGTCCACGAGCGCAACCAGGGCAAGGGCGCCGCTGTGCGAACCGGCATCAACGCCTCGACCGGTGATTTCGTGATGATTCAAGACGCCGACCTTGAGTACGACCCGTCGGACATCCCGAAGCTGCTGGCGCCACTCTTCGATGGCGTCGCCGACGTCGTTTACGGCACGCGTTTCCGTGGCGGCGAGACGCAGCGCGCTCACCTCTTCTGGCATTACGCCGGCAACCGCTTCCTCTCGCTGCTGACGAACATTCTTTACAACACGACGATCAGCGACATGGAAGTCGGCTACAAGGCCTTCGACGGCAAGCTGATTCGCTCGATCAAATTGGTCTCGAATGATTTTGCGTTTGAGCCCGAAGTTACGGCCAAAGTTCTGCGTCATAAGAACATCCGCTTGTTCGAAGTGGCGATTTCGTACTACGGTCGCACCTACGAGGAAGGCAAGAAGATCACGTGGCGCGATGGCTTCAGTGCCGTCGCAGCGTTAATTCGATTCCGATTCGGGGGCTGATGAAGATGGCCAAGGATAAGACGAAGAAGAAGGACCAGCAAGTCGAAGAGCCGACGTCGTCATCACCGATCACTGAAGCCAAGTATGAGGCCGGTAAGGAGCTCCGGAAGGACGTGCCGCGCAGCGCACACGCCGAGTGGACGGCTCCGGCCGACCGCCCAGACCCGGTCGCAACGCTCGAAGCGCAGGCCGCCCAGCGCGTTCCGGAACTAGTTCCTATCCGCTACGGCCGGATGCTCGTATCGCCGGGCACCTTCTACCGCGGTGGCGCTGGAATTATGGCCTGGGACCTTGCCCACACGCCGACTACGAACATGCGCGTGCAGTGCTGCGGCGACGCACACCTGCTCAACTTCGGCACCTACGCCGCCCCCGACCGCAGCCTTGTTTTCGACCTAAACGACTTTGACGAGACGCTGCCTGCCTCGTTCGAGTGGGATCTCAAGCGACTCGTAGCCAGCATCACGATCTCGGCCCGCGACAACGGCCTCAAGGCCAGTGAAGCGCGCGACGCTGCTCAGGCAACCGCGGCCCGTTACCAAGCGCGGATGGATGAGCTAGCTGAGCTGCCGTTCCTTCAGGTTTGGTACGAGCGCATCGATATGTCAAACATCCTCGGCGCTGTCGACGAGAGCGGCGATAAAGAGGCCGCGAAGCGGATCGGCAAGATCGCCTCCAAGGCTGAAACGAAAACTAACCTTGGTGCGCTGGATCGATTTGCCGAGAAGACCGATGATGGCTTCAAGATCAAGGCGGACCCGCCGGTCGTCGTGCCGATCCCGCTCGGGATGGTGAAGGAGCTTGACAAGCTTGTCGACAAGGCCTTCAGCGACTACCTCGAGACGCTTGAGCCCGACCGCCGGATCGTAATCAGCCGCTACCGCCGCGCCGACTTTGCGCGCAAGGTCGTCGGCGTTGGTTCGGTCGGCACGCAGGCCTTCATGATGCTGCTGATGGGTGACAGCGATCAGGATCCGCTCTTCCTCCAGTTCAAGGAGGCCCAGCAGTCGGTTCTCGCCCCCTACGCGGGCAAGAGCGAGTACAAGCAGGAAGGTGAGCGCGTTGTCCGCGGCCAGCGGATCATGCAGTCGGCCAGTGACCCTTTCCTTGGCTGGGCGACAGGGAGCGGCGGGGCGAAGAAGCACTACTACCTGCGCCAGCTTCGTGACATGAAGGGCTCGGCCGACACCTCGAAGATGGACGCCGTGCGCTTGGCTCGCTACGGCGCTCTTTGCGGCGGTGCTCTAGCTCACGCGCACGCTCGCTCCGGCGACGCAGCAATGATCGCTGGCTACCTCGGCAGCGGGCCGACCTTTGCTGAATCGCTGGCAGCTTTCGGTGACGCGTACGCCGACCAGAACGAGCTCGACTTCGAGGCCCTAAAAGAGGCCGAGAAGAGCGGCAGGATCAAGGTTGAAAGCGGCGTCTAGTCGCCGCCGCTTACTCCTTCTCTTCGAGCGCGTCTTCGATGATCTCTGCCGTTAGCTCTTTCTCGGCGGCATCAACAATCTCGGCCTCGGCTTCGACGATTTCGATCCCCTCAGCAACCGCT
>JAEMTR010000259.1 GCA_016462245.1 Solirubrobacteraceae bacterium | reverse complement strand
GACCCCACTGCGAGACGCAGTGCGCCTCATCAACGACGAAGCAGCCAATTTCAACCTCTTTGAGCGCCTCAAGGAAGCCGGGCGAGGCGAAGCGCTCGGGCGCCACGTAAAGCAACCGTAACTCGCCGCTCTTCGCGCGCTCCATCACCTCGCGGTTGGTCGCTGCGTCCTGCTGGGCGTTGATCAGCGCGACTTTGCCGCCGACGCGCCGCTCGAGCGACTCGACCTGATCGAGCATCAGTGAGACGAGCGGCGAGACGACGATCGAAAGGTCATCGCGCAGCAGCGCCGGCAGCTGGTAGCAGAGCGACTTGCCGGCGCCGGTCGGCATCACCAGCAGCACGTCGCGGCCGGCTAACGCACCTTCGACGGCCTCCTCCTGACCGGGGCGGAAGTGATCGAAACCGAAGATCTCGGTTAGCGCGCCGTGCGGGTCGGTGATCGCTGCCGTCAAGCCGATGTTGGTGCCATCGGGAGCTGTGACTCGAGTGCAAGCTTGTTGCCCTCTTCGGCGACCGGCAGCGGATAGTTGCCAGAGAAGCAGGCGTCGCAGTGGTTTGCAGGCTGGCCATCGATCGCGCCGTAGACGCCTTCGAGCGAAACGTAGGCGAGCGAATCGGCGCCGAGCATTTCAGCGATCTGCTCGACCGTTTTGCCGTGGGCGATCATCTCTTCGCGCGTTGACATGTCGACGCCGTAATAACACGGGTTACGGATCGGCGGCGCCGAGATCCGCAGATGAACTTCAAGTGCGCCTGCGTCTCGCAACATTTGGACAATCTGGCGTGTCGTATTGCCGCGCACGATCGAATCGTCAACGACAACCAGCTTCTTGCCGCCGACGATCTCTGGCAGCGGATTGAACTTCAGCCGCAACCCCTGCTTGCGCAGCTCTTGGCCAGGCTGGATGAAGGTTCGTGCGACGTAACGGTTCTTGACGAAACCATCGTCCTGCGGCAAACCGCTCTCACGCGCATAGCCGCGAGCAGCGGCGTTGCCTGAGTCGGGAACGGCGATCACGAGGTCGGCGCTCGGGGCTGGATGCTCGCGCGCGAGCGCCTCGCCCATGCGGCCGCGCGCCGCTTGCAGCACGGTGCCATTCATCTTTGAGTCGGGGCGGGCGAAGTAGATGTATTCGAAGAGGCAGAACGCTTCACGCTCTCCTTCGACGACCATCTGCGTGCGGATCCCGTCGGCGCCGATCGAAACCATCTCGCCCGGAAGTACATCGCGCATGTAGGTCGCGCCGATGATGTCGAGCGCGCAGGACTCGCTGGCGACGCAGTAGCTGTCGTCGATCTGGCCGAGCACCAGCGGCCGCACGCCGGCCGGGTCGCGGAAGGCGACAACGCGCTCGTTCGTCATCACGACGGTCGAGAATGCTCCTTGAAGCCGCGGCATGATCGCGCAGACCGATTCTTCGATCGTTGGGCTTGGATCATCGGCGATCAGAGCGGCGATGATCTCAGAGTCGGAGGTGGAGCTGAACTCGACGCCCTGCGCGCGCAGCTCGGCATGAAGTTCAACGGCGTTGGTGAGGTTGCCGTTGTGTGCCAGCGCCAGCTCACGGCCGCTGCTGGTGGCACTACCGGTGCGGTGAACAGGCTGCGAGTTTTCCCAGCCGCTGGAGCCGGTCGTTGAGTAACGGACATGGCCGATCGCGAGGTCACCGTCGAGCGCACGCAGGTCGTGCTCTTTGAAGACCTGGCTGACGAGCCCGAGCGCGCGCTGCGTAATGATGAAGCCACCATCGTCGGCGGCGGCGATCCCGGCCGATTCCTGGCCGCGGTGCTGGAG
>JAEMTR010000258.1 GCA_016462245.1 Solirubrobacteraceae bacterium | reverse complement strand
ATTGGAAGCGCTTTGGCCCGGAGACTTATTTCGTTGGCGATGCCTCGCGCTGCGACGACGACGGCTGCTTCTGGGTGATCGGTCGCGTCGACGACGTAATCAACGTCTCCGGCCATAGGCTCTCAACCGCCGAGGTTGAGTCGGCGATCGTTGCCTACCACGCCGTTGCCGAGGCCGCCGTCGTGGCCGAGAACGACGAGCTAACGGGCCAGGCGATCGTCGCCTTCGTGACGCTCGAAGGAAGCTACGAGGGCGACGATGCAATGGAAGTTCAGATTAGAGACCACGTCGCGACGCAGATCGGCAAGCTGGCGCGGCCAAAGCGAATCATCTGGGCCGATGACCTTCCAAAGACGCGCTCCGGCAAGATCATGCGCCGCCTGCTGCGTGACATTGCTGGCGGCCAAGAGCTAGGCGACGTGACGACGCTGCGCGATCCTGCAGTGATGGCCCAGCTACAGGAGCGAATGGCCAGCGCCGCAGACGACGAAGACTGAGCCGCCCACTCGTCGTTACCAAGTTGTTCAATCCGTGTGAGCCAATCGCGACTAGGATCGGTCGCGATGACTGAGCAGCGGCCGGTTCGCATAGGGATTAACGGCTTCGGCCGAATCGGTCGCCTTGCGCTGCGCGCTCTTTGGGACCACCCCGAGGTAGAGGTAGTCCAGATCAACGAGATTGCCGGCGACGCAGCCACGGCAGCGCACCTGCTGAACTTCGACTCGGTTCAAGGGCGCTGGCATCACGACGCAGTAACAGACGGGGACGGGATCGTCGCCGACGGCCGACGGATCGGCTTCAGTAGCCACGCAGCTCCGGGCGATGTTCCCTGGGACGAGCTTGGCATCGAAGTTGTGCTCGAATCGACCTCGAAGTTCAAGACTCCAGAGGCGATCGCGCCGTTCTTCGAGCGCGGAGTTGACAGCGTCGTCGTTGCGGCGCCCGTGAAGCAGGGCGCGCTCAACGTTGTGATCGGCGTCAACGACGACCTCTACGACCCGAACGAACACAAGATCGTCACCGCCGCGTCTTGCACAACGAACTGCCTTGCCCCGATCGTCAAGGTGATCCACGAGGGAATTGGCATCAAGCACGGCGCAATCACGACGCTCCACGACATGACGGCGACGCAATCGGTCGTTGACGCTCCACATAAGGACCTGCGCCGCGCCCGCGCGGCGAGCCTTTCGCTGATCCCAACCACAACCGGTTCGGCTACCGCGATCGGGCTGATCTTCCCCGAGCTTCAAGGCAAGCTCGACGGCCTTGCCGTGCGCGTGCCGCTGCTCAATTCGTCACTGACCGACTGCGTCTTCGAGGTCGAGCGCCCGACGACGGCCGAGGAGGTCAACGGGCTACTGCGCGACGCCGCGGCAAGCGGGCCGCTCGCCGGCATTCTTGGCTACGAGGAACGGCCGCTAGTTTCGGTCGATTTCAAAGGCGACCCGCGCTCCTCAATTGTTGACGCTCTCTCGACGATCGTTACCGACGGGACGCAGGTAAAGGTCCTTGCTTGGTATGACAACGAGTGGGGCTACGCCAACCGCTGGGCCGAGCTGGCGCGCCGCGTAGCGCTTGCAGTCTGCTCCAGCGACCGCTGATGGCAGACTCTGCGGCAGTGAGCGGCAAGACACCGGGCGACCTGCGCAACTACATCCTCGTCACGGCCGCCTACTGGGCCGACACGCTCGCCGACGGCGCCAGCCGCATCCTCGTCCTCTTCTTCTTCTACAACCTTGGCTACACGCCGTTCCAGCTGGCAACGATCTTCGTCTTCTATGAACTGTTCGGCATCATCACGAAC
>JAEMTR010000257.1 GCA_016462245.1 Solirubrobacteraceae bacterium | reverse complement strand
TAGGGCGCCGGCCCGACCGCTGAGCCGATGATGTAGTGGCTATCGGCAACATTCGCTACCCAATCGCGGATAGCCTCGGAGACGGCTTCCTTCAGCGTCCTCGCGCCAGCCTCGACCGCGACTACGGTCGCGCCGAGCAGCTCCATCCGCTGGACGTTCGGAGCCTGCCGACGGATGTCCTCGGCGCCCATGTAAACCACGCATTCAAGATCGAGTAGAGCGCAGGCGGTTGCGGAGGCAACGCCGTGCTGGCCTGCTCCGGTTTCGGCAATGATTCTCCGTTTGCCCATCCTTACGGCGAGCAGCGCCTGGCCGAGCGCGTTATTGATCTTGTGCGCGCCGGTGTGGTTCAGGTCTTCGCGCTTGAGGTAGATCGTGCGGCCGGCCGCGGCGCTGAGCCGTTCGGCGAGGTAAAGCGGCGTTGGCCGCCCCGCGTAGTCGCGAAGAAGGCGACCGAGCTCGGCCTGAAAAGCATCGTCGACGCGCGCGCTGAGCCAAGCCGCTTCGAGCTCGGCGAGCGCCGGCATCAAAGTCTCGGGGACGTACTGACCACCATAAGGCCCGAACCGATGCTCAAGTTTGGTCTCACTCATGCCGACAGCTCCGGGCTGACGGCCGGCGCAGTTGATCCGACAGCATTGACGAAGGCCAACATCTTGGCGGCATCCTTGACTCCGGGGGACGCTTCCGTGCCGCTGGCTGTGTCGACCGCGGACGGGCGCACGACGCCGATCGCTTCAGCGACGTTGCCGGCATCGAGCCCGCCACTAAGGATCAAGGGAAGTTTTGACCGGCGACCGGCCGCCAGCGACCAATCCCAGCTTTCACCGGTGCCACCGCGCAGCTCGGCGTGACCGGTGTCGAGCAGGTGGTAGTCGACGTGGTGGAAGCGCTCAAGGTCGTTGAGCTGCTCGCCAGAAACAACCTGCATCGCCTTGATCACCTTCGCACCCGTGCGGCGGCGCAGCTCCTCGCAGAACGATGGACCTTCGTCTCCGTGGAGCTGAACCATCGTGAAGCCGAGCGCGTCAACCTGACCGGCAACTTCGTCAAGAGTCGGGTTCACATAGACGCCGCAGACTTCAACCTCGCGATGCAGCCGTCCAGCGATCGAGCGCGCGTCGGACTGCTCACAGCGCCGACCGGAGCCATCCCACATGATGCAGCCCACGGCCCAGGCGCCCAGCTCGACTGCCAGCTCAGCGTCGGCGAGGTTGGTGATGCCACAGATCTTGATGCGCGGGGCGCTGCTCACGCCCCTATGATGGCAGCCTTACGGCGACCGTCTGAAACTAAGGCGCCGCGACGATCTGCTGCGGCCGTCGACCCAACGTCGCGGTTACGGTTTTCGTCTCCTTGCCACCTCGCAGAAGCTGAATCTCGATCTGATCGCCGACCTTCTTCGAGCCGACGTAGGTTGAGAGCGCGAGCGACGTCAGCATCGGTCGACCATCAATCTTTTGGATGATGTCGCCGCCAATCTTTAGCGACTGGCCTTCGAGCTTCGCCGGAACCGTTCCGCCCTTGATCCCGGCGTTCGCGGCGGGGCTCCCGGGCTTGACGGTCTCAACCAGAACACCCTTGTTGACCGGCAGCTTGAGCGCCGCTAGTGCGGGAGTAATCGAGAGTGATGAGATCCCCAGGTAGCCGGTATCGACGGTCCCCTTGCGCAGCCCTGGGAGCAGCTTGCGCGCGATATCAATCGGTACCGCGAAACCAATACCCACGTTGCCGCCACCGCCACCGCCAGTCGCGATCTGCGAGTTGATCCCAATCACCTCACCGGCGCTATCGATCAGTGGCCCGC
>JAEMTR010000256.1:520-1808 GCA_016462245.1 Solirubrobacteraceae bacterium | reverse complement strand
GCCTTTCTCATAGTGAGATTGTCGAAAAGCTTTCAGTGCCGCTCGGTACAGTAAAATCTCGAATGCGCCTCGCGTATTCGAAGCTGAAGGATAGTGTCAAACAACTCGGCTGAGGGGACAGTCGAGGCTGGCCCAGACGCGCTTCGTTATCGCCGGTCAGTCGCGAGGTTGTTGCGTTGACGCTCGTTGTGCATGCCGCCGCCGGTGGATCCTGAGCGCTTAGTGTGATTGGCACTACTCAAACCGGACGGTCGGGATTGGGAACTGACATCGGCCTATGCTTCACCAGCGCCTCGCCCCTCCCCTTGGCGTCGCCCTTCCCTGGACGGCCGAAGCGGTCGACGAATAGGTAGAGACTCAGCAGCCCGGTGAATGCCCGCGTGCGCTCTCGCTTTCTGTCTTCGCAGATCGCCGGCATCGACCCCGACACCAAAGCGCCTCGGCGGCGTGTGGCACGCATGTCGGAACTCCGCATCCAGATGCGACCTCCGATCGATCTGCTGGCCGATCCGATTGCGTTGCGGCCAGTTTAGCTTTCACTGATCTAAAGCTCGATCCCCAGGGTAGTTATCTCGCAACACGAGCACAGCAAGTGCCGGAGAACCAGAGATGACCATGAACCTCGCTTTTAGCCACCTTCCGATTCAGCTCGGGAAGGTCCCCCGCCGGCACGCGTCTACTCTATTCTCGCTGGTCATGTCCTCGACGATGTCGGGTCTCATGTCGGCCTTGTTGACGGCTGTCCACACCGGCGTCGACGCTGGTTTTTCCGGCCGGTGGTTGGCGGCCTGGCCGATTAGCTTCGGGATCGCCTTGCCGCTGGGCCTGCTGCTCGCCCCACAAGTGCGCAAGCTGGTCGACCGCGTCACTGAATAGCTGAACCGCAACGACGGTCGTCGTCCTGCGCGTAGCTGCGGAGGACGAGTAGCCCCAGCTGATTGATTTGGGATGCCAAGCCGAAGTCCGAAGCTCAAAAACCAGGACAGCGCAAAAGAAGATGCCCGACCGCACCGCAACTCGTGCGAACGGTCTGACCCGGTTACGGGCCTTCGCACCGGCTATGGGGCGGTCCTACGCCGATGGGCGCAACTATGTCCACGGACCAGGGAATCACACTGCGGTGTCTGTGCTGTCGCCGTGGATCCGTCGCCGACTGGTGACCGAGACCGAGATCATCGCCGAGGCGCTGGCGGCGCACGGTCCGGACGCGGCCGGGAAGTTCATCGAAGAGGTCTTCTGGCGCAGCTATTTCAAGGACTGGTTGGAGCGCCGCCCGCAGATCTGGGAC
>JAEMTR010000256.1:0-510 GCA_016462245.1 Solirubrobacteraceae bacterium | reverse complement strand
GACCACGACCGCCGGTTACGTCGGGACGTATTCCGCGCCGAAGCCGGCGAGACAGGTTTGGACTGTTTCGACGCTTGGTCGCAGGAACTGGCAGACACCGGCTATCTGCACAACCACGCACGCATGTGGTTCGCCTCGATCTGGATTTTCACGCTGGGCCTGCCGTGGCGTCTGGGCGCAGACTTTTTCTATCGTCATCTCATCGATGGCGATCCGGCCTCGAATACGCTCGGGTGGCGATGGGTCGCGGGTCTGCACACGCGCGGCAAACCCTATCGCGCGCAGGCCTGGAACATCGGCACATTCACCGGGCAGCGGTATGCCCCGCGCGACAGTGACCTCGCTGAGATCGTAGCAGGCCTCGAGGCGACCGAACCCGATGGGCTGCCCCCGGTGCTACCGCTGCGCGCCGTCACGCCGCCCCAGCAGGGCCGACCGTCTGGGCTCTTGATCACGGAAGAAGATTGCCGGATCGAGGACTTTCCGCTCGACGGCCTGGGCATTCGCGCG
>JAEMTR010000083.1 GCA_016462245.1 Solirubrobacteraceae bacterium | reverse complement strand
GGGCGGATTGGACGGTCGATCATCCGTGCCGTCAGCGTGCCCTTCTCGCCGGAGCGGCCTTCGCGCTTGAAGAACGAGCCGGGGATCTTGCCCGCGGCGTACATCCGCTCTTCAACGTCAACGGTTAGGGGGAGGAAGTCGACGTCGCGCAGGTTGCCGACGGTCGCTGTGCAGAGGACCATCGTGTCGCCTTGGCGGATTACGACGGCGCCTCCGGCCTGCTTAGCCATCTTGCCGGTTTCCAGCGAGATTTCAGTGCCGCCGATCTCAGCCGAGACCGTGGTCACAGTGTTGGTAGTCATTGGGTGTTGTACTCCTCAAAAAAGGCCGCCTTCGGATCCTGCGGCCTATTAGTTAAATTCTTTTCGATATCCGATTGACGCCATCCTAGCCGCCTCGCGTGTTTCGCCGCAGGACGCCTCTCAGCGCTAAAGCTGTGGCAACTGGCTCTGCAGCTCGCCGGCAACGACAAACGTTGGCGCGCCGGTCGCCCCCGCGCGCATCGCTGCGGTCGCGTCGGACGCGACTTTGTCGGCCAGCGATTGGTCGCGGCGGTCGAGCTCGAAGCGGTCGACGTCGATCCCAAGCAGCTCACATCGCTGCCAAAGATGTGGATCATCGAGCCGACCCTGGTCGGCGAAGAGTGAGTCGTGAAACTCCCAAAAGAGTCCCTGCCGCGCTGCTGCTTCCGAGGCGATCGCTAACTTGACCGCGCGCGGGCTGCGGGCAGCAAGCGCAAAGTGGCGGAAACAGACCGACGCGCCGCTCTCTTTAAGCCGCTCGGCCGCGATCGCGCATTCAGGGCAGCTGAATTCGGCGTAGATGATCAGCGGCTCGCCGTCTCCACTGCGCAGATGGTCGTCAGGTCCGACTGGCTCGACCGGCAGGCTGGATAAATCGCGCATCGCCGCTCAAACAGTAGATCCCGCAGCTGCTCGGCGTCGTACCCCAACCGATGACCGTCCACACGCTCAGTCGCCAGCAAGAAGTCGAAGGCCGCCCGGAGGAGGTATTCCCCTTCTTCGGCGACGCGACGAACCTCGAAGCGATCACGCCACCGTTGCTGGCCTTCCAAGTGACGACGCCGCGCCCAATCGCGATGCACGCCGGCACGCTGATCGAATACCGCCTGAAGATCCACCGCATCCCAATCCGCTGGCGCACGCTGATCGAGCAGTGGCAGCCAAGCGAGCGTTTTGTCGACACGCAGATCAAAGGTCCATACAAGCTCTGGCACCACACACACAGCTTTGAACCCTTGCCAGGCGGGCGCACGCTGATGACCGACGTGGTGCGCTACTCAATCGGTTATGGCCTCGTCGGCGACCTTGCCCACAGCCTCTTCGTCGGACGTGACGTGGCTTCAATCTTTGATTACCGCGCCGAGGTGAT
Organism: Solirubrobacteraceae bacterium; assembly: GCA_016462245.1. Lineage (GTDB taxonomy): Bacteria > Actinomycetota > Thermoleophilia > Solirubrobacterales > Solirubrobacteraceae > F1-60-MAGs163. Next base: position 5,081 of record JAEMTR010000083.1, on the reverse strand, counting down.
CGCGCCGCTGCTGGCGGCCGACATTGAGCGGCGCGCTGCTAGCGGCGACGCCTAACGCTTAGCTTGCGGCGAGGCCGTCGATGATCAAGTTGACGCCCGGCATGTCGCCAGGGCTGTCGGCCAAGTAGCTCCAAGTGACGCAGCCGTCGGGGCCTACGATCACGAGGGCGCGGTTCGTCATACCTGCGGGATCGAAGTAAGCGCCGAAGAGCTTCGCGGTCGCGCCCTTCGGTTCGAAGTCGGAGAGCTGCTCTATCGGCACGCCGAGCTGCTCGCGGAAAGCTTCCTGTGAAACGCTCGAATCGGTCGAAACCGCGTAGATGACGGCGCCATCGGCTGTGATCTCAGGCAGCGCCTCGGTGTAGACCTGAAGCTGGCTGGTGCAAACGGAGCTGAATGCAAACGGGTAGAAGACGAGCACCGTCGTCTGGCCGACGAGATCGGCCTCAGTGAACGTCGAGCCGTCCTCTCGGGCCAAACTGAACGAGGGCACCTTCGTGCCTGGCGCGATGATGCTCACTTGCGCAGACCGAGTGCAGTTACTAGCTCACGATAAGCCTCGAGATTGCTGCTCTGCAGGTAGTTCAGCAGGCGGCGCCTACGACCGACCAGCATCAGCAGGCCACGGCGCGAGGCGTGATCCTTCTTCGCTCCGCGCAGATGCTCGGTCAAGTCTTCGATCCGCTGGCTCAGCAGCGCGATCTGTACGCGCGTGTCACCAGTGTTCGCTTCGCCGCCGCCATAGGTGGCTGCGATCTCGCGGGTCTTCTCTGGAGTAAGCGTGCTCATCGAACGACGCAGGCTAGCAGCACGCTGGCTTTATGCGCCGGCCAGCTCGCGCGTGGCTTCGACGTCGGCCGCCATCTGCCGCTTTAGATCATCGACGCTGTCGAAGCTTTCTTCGCCGCGCAGACGCTGGAGGAATTCGACCCTCAGTGGCTGCCCGTAAATGTCACGATCGAAATCGAGCAGGTAGGCCTCGATCAGCTCTCCGAGCCCACTTTCAAACATTGGCCGCATGCCAACATTGATCGCCGCGAGCCTCGTCTCACCGCCGGCGAGCTCTGCCCGGCCAGCGTAGACGCCGTGCCCGGGCGTGCAGTAACCGGCGATCGGGTTGAGGTTGGCGGTCGGGTAACCAAGTTCGCGGCCGCGACGCTCACCGTGCTGCACTTCGGCGCTAAAGAGGAACGGCGCGCCGAGCAGTCGGTTGGCCTGCGCAACGTCGCCTAGCTCCAGCAGCGTGCGAATCCGACTCGAACTGACGGTGTTTCCGTCAATCTCGAATAGCGGCATCACCTCGGTTTGAAAGCGCGAATCTGCGAGCAGAGTCTCGGCCCGCCCTTGAGCGCGCTTACCAAAGCCAAAGTTCTGACCGACCTGAACGCGCGTTGCGCAGAGCCCGCCGACGAGCACTTCGTCGATGAACTCCTCTGCGCTGTGCTCTGCGAACTGCTGATCGAAACTGATCACGACGATCTCCTCAACACCGAGCGACTCAACCAGCTCGGCCTTTCGCTCCGGTGAGGTAAGCAGCAACGGCGCTTTATCGGGCCTCGTGATCGACATCGGGTGAGGATCGAAGGTCAGCACCGTGTCAGCGCCAGCGATTACTTCGCGGTGGCCAAGGTGGACGCCGTCGAAGGTGCCTACGGCGACAACGCGCTCGCGCGGCTCGACTTCGCTAAATCGCGTGACCTTCATGCTCGGAAGCCTACGACCGGCTTCAGCATTCCGTCGTCACGCCGCTCAGCGAGTGCGACCGGGCCGTCTGCGTCGGTCAGCAGCAGCTCACAGGGGACCGCGTCCTCAGGCGCGCGCAAGGGTGCCCCAATCACCTGCCCGCCCAATTCGATCGCGACGCCGTGTGCAGCCTTCTTTGCGTCGTCAGCGCCGAGCTCAATCGAGTCGAAGAAGCCGAGCGCGGCGGCTAGCCCAACGATCTGGCTGGCGTCGGCGTGATCGACGCTGAACGGGCCGATCCGCGTTCGCCTCAAGGATTCTGTGTAGGCGTCGCCGAGCTCGGAGATCAGTGAGCGCACATAAGTTCCCGACGAGCAGCGAATCAAATATTCGGCGTGATCGTCCTCGCGACTTAGCTCGCTGAACTCAAACAGTTCGACCTGCCGTGACGGAAGCTCAAACTGCTCGCCAGCGCGCGCGCGATTGTAGGCCCGCTTACCGTCCACCTTGACGGCGCTGTAGATCGGTGGGCGCTGACTGATCTTGCCGATTACCGGCTCGAACTTTTCCGGCGGCATCTTGCCGGTGACCCTAATCTCGCCCTCCGGGTCACCGGTAGTCGAGCTCGCCCCAAGCCGAGCGCCGGCGACGTACTCCTTCGACATTCCCATGAAGAAGCGCTGGACACGGCGCGCGCGCCCGAGCAGGACGATCAGTAGCCCGGTCGCGAACGGATCGAGAGTGCCAGCGTGGCCTGCTTTATCGGCTCCAAGTGCTCGGCGCACGTCGTTTGTCACCTTGTGCGAACTGAGCCCGGCGGGCTTGTCGACGAGCACTATTCCGTCCACGCTGGCTTATGACTGTTCGCTGATTTGCGCGCAGAGCAGATCGATCAGCTCTGCTTTAGGAAGTTCGCTCTTGAAACCTGCTGCGGCCGGGTGCCCTCCGCCGCCGCCGGCGCGAGCAATCTTTGACACGTCAATCTCGCCGTCGCTGGCGCGCATCGAAATTCGGTAGCTCTCGCCGCTCTCGTCTGTCGTCTCGCGGATCAAGGCGGCGACGCGCGTGCCGTCGACGGCCCGCAGGAAATCGACGATCCCTTCGGTGTAACTGGGGGGAGCGCCGCACTCTTCGAAATCATCGTTGCTGAGCAGCGACAGAGTCAGCCGTCCATCGAGGTAGCGCTCGGCGCCGCTGAGCGCGCGGGCGAACAGATGGAGCTTCGCTTCCGGCAAGTTCTCGTAAACGCGGCGGAAGATCAGGTTGCCGTCGATCCCCGCGGCCAGCAGCTCGGTCGCCATCGCGTGTGAGCGGGCAGTCGCATTCGGGTACATAAAGCGCCCGGTGTCGGTGATCAGGCCTAAATAGAGCGCTTCGGCAATCTCGAGCGTCAGTGGCACTTCTAGCCCGCGAGCGAGATCCCAGACGATCTCTGCAGTCGATGAGGCCTCCTCTACGACATAGTCGATCGTGCCGAAACGGGTGTTGTCGTGGTGATGGTCGATGTTCAGCAGCTGCTCAGGCGCCGCGGCCTGATCTACCAGCGGGCTGCGTTCGGTATTGCCGCAGTCGAGAAAGACGACGACGCGCTGATCGGCGTCTTCGGGGATCTCCGAGACGACTTCGCTGACGTCGAGCCAGTCGTACTCGTAAGAAAGTGGGAGGTCGTCGGCGGCGATGAAGCCGACGACATCCTTGCCGAGCGATCGCAAGATCAGCGACATCGAGAGCAGCGAGCCGAGTGCGTCACCGTCGGGGTGTTCGTGGGTCACGAGAAGGAAGCGCTCACCGGCGCTGAGCACGGCGATCGTCTGCTCGCGGCTTTCGGTTGCGGTCGGATTCATTTAGAGTCGCCTTCGCTAGATAAATCTACCGCTTCGAGAATCTCTTCGAGCCGCGCCGCCGTCGCCGGCGTAGTATCAATTACGAACTGCACGGTCGGCGTCCGCTTCATTCGCAGCTGGCGCGCCAATGCACTTTGAACCAGCCCGTGGGCAGCGTTCAGGGCCTCAAGAGAGTCATCCGGCCCGGACGGCGAGTCAAAGATGCTGACGTAGATTCGCGCGCTACTTAGGTCCGGCGTCGTCTGAACGTCGGTGACGGTGACGAAGCCTACGCGCGGGTCCTTGATCTGCTTCGTGATCGTGTCGGCGGCGACCTCGCGGATCGCTTCGTCGACGCGTCTCATCCGTGAGGAGGCCATCGCGAGGGCTGCTGACCGACCCGAGGCGCCCGCCTCAGGCCAGCTGGCGTTCCACCTTGCGCGTTGTGTAGGCCTCGAGCACGTCGCCCTCTTTTACGTCCTGGAAGTTTGCCAGCACGATGCCGCATTCGAAGCCTTCCGCGACCTCTTTGGCGTCGTCGTTGAATCGCTTCAGCGAGTCGATCGTCGTCTCGTAGACAACCGTGCCATCGCGGACAACTCGCACGTGCGCGTTGCGGACCAGCTTCCCTGCCGTGACTTGGCAGCCGGCGATCGTGCCGACCTTCGATGCCTTGAAGGTCTGGCGGACCTCTGCGCTACCGAGCGCGTCCTCGACCTCTTCCGGCTCGAGCATCCCTGTCATCGCGTCGCGCAGTTCCCCGAGCGCCTTGTAGATCACTGAATAGCTTCGAATCTCAACGCCTTCACGATCCGAGGCGGCGCGCGCGTCGCCAACCGGGCGCACGTTGAAGCCGAGGATGATTGCGTCGGAGGCGGCCGCGAGCATCACGTCCGACTCGTTGATCCCGCCGACGCCGCGGTGAATGATGTTGACCGAAATTTCGTCCTGCGGCAGTTTCGCGATCTCATCCTCGAACGCTTCGAGCGAGCCGGAAACATCAGCCTTGAGCACGAGATTGAGATCTTTTAGAACGCCTTCCTGAATCCCGCTGAAGAGATCGTCGAACGAAACCTTGCGGCCCGAGCGGCGCGCCGCGGCCTCATTGCGCATCCTCGTTTGGCGCTCTTCGGCCTGCTGGCGGGCGACCTTCTCGTTCTTCGTAACGTGGAGCAGCTCCCCAGCGTCCGGCACACCATCGAAGCCGAGCAGCTCGACCGGGTCACCTGGGAATGCTGCGTCGCGAACGGCGCCGGTGTGGTCATGCATCGCGCGCGCCTTGCCCCAATGCGCTCCTGCGACAAAGGCATCGCCGACCTTCAACGTTCCACGCTGAATCAGCACCGTGACGACAGGTCCGCGGCCTGGGTCGAGCTTTGACTCGACGACGATCCCGCTCGCCTCAGCGTCAGGGTTGGCCTTCAGGTCTTCAAGCTCGGAGACAACAAGCAGCGTTTCGAGCAGTTCATCGAGACCGACACCAGACTTGGCTGAAACGTCGACGTATTCGGTCTCCCCGCCCCACTCCGCTGGCTGCAGCTTGCGCTCCGTCATCTCGGTGCGAACTCGCGTTGG
>JAEMTR010000082.1 GCA_016462245.1 Solirubrobacteraceae bacterium | reverse complement strand
AGACGGGGCATTCGGGATCAACAGCCACCCAACCACTTTACCAAGTGAAGTGACGTCGTGGTGGCGTCTGCCTTGCGCGCTCAGGCTACGTCGCGGAGCTTCTGTGCTTCGGCGAGCGACTGCAGCTTCTTCAGCGACTGGTTTTCGATCTGGCGGATCCGCTCGCGCGTGACGTTGAAGGTGCGGCCAACCTCGTCGAGTGTGCGCGGGTGCTCGCCGCCGAGCCCGTAACGGAGCTCAAGCACGCGGCGCTCGCGGTAGGAAAGATTCTCAAGCGCTTCGCGCAGCGCCTCTTTAGTCAGGACCTCTGCGGCGCGCTCGTAAGGGGACTCGGCCCGCTCGTCGGCGATGAACTGGCCGAACTCGGATTCTTCTTCGTCACCGACCGGCTTCTCGAGCGAAACAGGCGCCTGGGCTGAACGCTTGATCTGGTCAACCTCTTCGGGATCAATGCCCGTTACTGCGGCGATCTCCTCCGGCGTCGGTTCGCGGCCCAGCTCGGTTACCAGCTTGCGCTCGGCGCGGCCGATCTTGTTGAGCTTCTCAACGACGTGGACGGGGATGCGGATTGTGCGCGCCTTGTCGGCCAGCGCGCGGGCGATCGCCTGACGGATCCACCAAGTTGCGTAGGTCGAAAACTTGAAGCCCTTGCGGTAGTCGAACTTCTCGGCGGCGCGGACGAGGCCGAGCGTGCCCTCTTGGATCAGGTCAAGGAACGGCAAGCCTTGGTTGCGGTAGTTCTTCGCGATCGAAACGACGAGGCGCAGGTTCGACTCAACCATCTTGTGCTTGGCGTCAAGGTCGCCGCGCTCGATCTTCTTCGCCAGGTCAACCTCTTCTTGGGCGGTCAGCAGGCGGACCTTGCCGATGTCCTTGAGGAAGAGCTGCAGCGAATCGGTCGTCATGTCCGGGCGCAGGTCGATCGCGGCCTTGGCGCGGCGGCGGCCACGCTTGTCAGGGGCGCGCTCGACTTGAGTGGTTGGCGCCGACGGATCGTCGTCGATTAGTTCGATCTCCTGGCTTTCGATCCAGGTCTTCAGCTCTTCGCGGTCCGAATCATCAAGGTCGAGCTCGGCGGTGGCGCTTGCGATGTCGGCGTGCGAGAGCACTCCGGTCTGCGCGCCGCGGGCTACAAGCGTCTTGATTTCGTCCAGTTCCTGAAACTCAGTGACGGTCATGGCATCCGTTTCATGCTCGAAGGATCATCTACACCCGGCAGCGCCGGGGCCCTGATGACAGTAGAAGATCACCGCTGAGACTCCCCCCGGCGAGCGATCGAACGACTGTGCAGAGCCTCCAGAGTACCGCCGTCGGAGTAATCGTGGCGAAGATTTACACGCTAAATCCCGCATCTTTGTTTCCGGCGTGGCAGAATGAGCCAATGCAGCCTTCAGAGCCACAGGATCCGACGACCGAAAAGGACGTCCTGACGAACCTTCCGCGCAGCCGTCGCCAGCGCCCAAGCGTGCGCCGTGAGGCAGCGAGAATGTCACAGGCGAGCGCCAAAACTGACGCCAAGGCTTCCGCCGCAAACGGTGGTTCGCAGGCCAAGCAGGCGCCGAAGCTGAAGCCGGTCGTCGATCTGCCGGCAGTAGAACCAAAGCGCCGCAGCTCAGTGCCTCGAGCCGGCTACGCCACGCCAAACCACGGCAAAAGCTTCGGCAACGCCGACCCCGCCGGACTGCTGACCGAGCTGACGCGCGCCGCGCTGCGGCTGCTCCCCGGCTAGCAGAGCCCGCCACTACAGCCGCTCCCCTTCCTACTGCTGCTTGCTGTACCCTTTAGGGCGTAATGCCGAACCGCTTCGCGCCCTGCGTGAGGCGGACGGGGGAACCACTGCGAGCCTTGGCTCGCTGGGGCGAATCGGACAACGGATGTCTGTAGGGCCGCTCGTTTGGCCCGAGCCCGTCAGCTCACCTCGTAGGCCACCAACGAGACAAGAACAAGATCCGCTTTACGTACCGACATCTACTTTCCGTACCGGCCGCAGCCTTGCTGCTGGCGGGATTCGCTGCGCCTGCGCTGGCACAAGGCCCAGGCGGAATCGAAGCCGGAGAGTCGCTGCTGAGCGCCTCCCCTTCAACGCTCGGTAGCCCGGCATCGCTAACGGGGATGCTCGCCGGCAGCGGATCAGGCCGCAGAGCTGAGATCCAGCTCCAAGGCCGATCAGGCTCTTGGCTTACGGTTGCCCGCGGACCGGCTGCCCGTGACGGCAGCTTCAAGCTTTCGTGGCGCGCACCGAAGAGCGGCCGCTTTCTCGCCCGCGCCGTAACGGCGGGAGCGCGCAAGAGCGAACTGGCTGCGACACCGACAACCGTGATCACGGTCCACAACAAGACTCAGGCCACCTGGTATGACCAAGCCGGAACAACGTCGGCCTGCGGCGTGAAGCTGCGCAAGACGACGCTCGGTGTTGCCCACAAGACGCTCCCCTGCGGCACGATGCTGGACTTCAGCTTCCGCGGCAAGTCGATCACCGTTCCCGTGATCGACCGCGGCCCCTACGGCCGCGGCATCAGCTACGACCTGACGATCGAAGCCGCAAGGCGGCTTGGCTTCGTGAACACCGGGCGCGGCGCCGTTGGCGTGCTGCGCAGCGGCACAAAGTTGTCGAAGCTGAGCGCCGCCCAGCTGCCCGGCGCGATTCCCGCAGCGAGCTAGGTCGAGCGTGGCCGACGAGCCGCTCAACATCGCGCAGGCTCAAGCGCTGATCGCCGGCTTCAGCAGCCTGCTTCCTGCCGAGACCACGGCCGTCGACGACGCGCTGGGCTTGGTGCTCGCCGAGCAGGTGATCGCGAGCGGCGACGTGCCGAGCCGCGCCAACAGCGCGATGGATGGCTTTGCGGCGCGCTCCGGCGAGGCTGGCCGCGCGCTGCGCGTGATCGGCGAATCGCGCGCGGGGCAACCCTGCGATGTGACTGTCGGAGACGGCGAAGCGGTACGGATTTCAACCGGCGCGGTGATGCCTGAGGGCGCCGACGCGGTCGCACCGATCGAGGTCGTCGAGGACGAAGGCGCCAACGTGACCTTGCTGGAGCAGCTAAGCGCCGGGCGCAACGTTCGCCTCGCTGGCGAAGACCTGCGCGCCGGCGACGCTGTCCTTGCTCCCGGCCGCGAGCTTGGGCCAGCCGAGCTGGGAATCGCCGTTGCCGCTGGCCGCGCCGAGCTGCAGTGCGTGCGCCGCGCCCGCGTGGCGGTGATCGCCACCGGCGATGAACTGCGCGAAGCGGGCGCAGAGCTAGCTCCGGGAGAGCTACACGACTCCAACTTGACGACGCTGCAAGCGCTTGTCCGAGCCGCCGGCGCAGAGGTAGTGCTCGCCAGCCACGTCGGCGACGACCCGGCCGCGACAATGAGCCGCTTTGCCGAGGCGCTGGGCCAAGCTGACCTCGTCGTCTGCTCCGGCGGCGTCTCAGTTGGGCCCCACGACCACGTCAAAGGCGCCTTCATCGAGCTTGGCGTCGAAGAGCGCTTCTGGCGCGTGGCGCTGCGCCCCGGGCGACCAACCTGGTTCGGTAGTAGCGAGGCGAAGCTGGTCTTCGGACTGCCTGGCAACCCGGTTTCAGCGATCGTCACCTTCCTACTCTTCGCAGCTCCCGCGCTACGCGCTATCCAAGGCCGCTCGCCGCAAGCGACGAGCAGCGCCACGCTGGGAGAAGCGATCGCCCGCCATCCCGACCGCGACGAGTGCGTGCGCGTCCGTCTTGACGGCGGCGAGGTATTCGCTACTGGCCCGCAGGGTTCGCACATCCTCAGCTCGGTGGCGCTAGCCGACGCGCTGGCCGTAATCCCGCGCGGCGAAGGATCGCTTGCCGCCGGCAGCCCGATCGAGCTGCTCTCGCTGCAGCCCTAAGCGACTTCGAGGTAGGCGACAACGCGGTTGGTGAGCGCTGTCAGCGCAGGCGCCGCATCATTGACTGCTATCGGCCGCTCAAGCAGAAGTTGATCGAGCTCAGCGCCGAGCGTCGGATCGGTGTGCGAAACAAGCCGCGCGGCAGCTTGCGCTGCGCGGCGCGTTGCCAACGGGTCGAGCGTCCAGATTGCCTCGAAGCGGCGGTCGAGATCACCGTCATCGCCAGGCTCGGTGACCCCATGCTGCTCCCAGGCCAGCAAGCACGCGCAATAGCCCGGTGCATCGACGACGACCGCCCACTCGTTGCCGAGCGCGTCCTCGGGAGCTAGCGGAATCTCAACCGGCCCACCCTTCGGCGAGCGCTCGGCCTCAAAGTCAGCGAAGACGATCGCGGCATCGGCCTGTTTGGCGAGTTGGCGGTAACGCGGCTCGACTGCGCGGTAAAACGATTCGTGCTGAAAGGCGCCGACCAGCACCGGCGCCGCCGCGCTGGCCAGTGTCTCGTGCTCGATCGCGCGGCTCAGCGCCATCAGCGTCGACTTGCGCAGAATCTGCGGCCGCACGTCACGGCCGGAGGAGGCGACGGCCGCATAGAGCGAAGGGCGATCAGAGAGACTGCCGTCTTCGATCGCGCGTTCGATTGCCGAGGCGATTGAGAGCCCGCGGTGACGGTAGGCCTGGACGCGGCGCAGCGCCTCTACGTCTTCAGCGCTGTAGCTGCGGTAACCATTGGAGCTGCGCTGAGGCTTGGGAAAGCCGTAGCGCTGCTCCCACATGCGTAGTGTTCCCGAAGCAATGCCGCTTTGCTCGGCAACGTCTTTAATGGCTAGATCATTCATCGTATTAGTTCCCAGCGGAAGCTTTCCGGCCTCCCCCTCAAATCTTAAATACGGACAATCCGCCTAGATAGGTCATCCTTGAACTGAATCCTGCACGTACCTGTCACATGGACACTCACAAAACACAGTCAATCTTGCTTACCGGCGCGACCGGCGCGGTCGGCGGCGCGCTGCTGCCGAAGCTGCTCGAAAGCGGCCACACGGTCAAGGCGCTAGTGCGCAACCCGGCGCAGGCATCGCTCGGCGACATTGAGGTCGACGAGGGTGACGTGCTTAGCGGCGCGGGGCTCGGCGCCGCACTCGAAGGCGTAGATGTCGCCTACTACCTGATCCACTCGATGGGCCGCTCGCCAGGCGACTTTGAGCTGAACGACCGGATCGGCGCAGAGAACTTCGCTAGGGCTGCAGAGCGGGCCGGCGTGCGGCGGATCGTCTACCTCGGCGGACTGCCTCCTTCCGGCGGTGGCTCAGCGCACCTTTCAAGCCGCGCCGAGGTCGCCGAGATTCTCGCGACCAGCGTTCCCGAACCGGTCCACGCCCGCGCCGCGATGGTGATCAGCGCCGACAGCGCTTCGTTCACAATGCTCAGCCAACTAGTTCACCGCCTGCCGCTGATGGTCGGCCCGAAATGGATCGATACGCGCACTCAGCCGATCGCCGCCGATGACGTCACCGACGCGCTGGAGGTACTGGCCGACTTCGAGGCCCCACCGAGCGACGTTGAACTGGGCGGAGCTGAGATCGTCAGCTACCGCCAGATGATGGATCGCTTCGCGCGGCTCGAAGGCCGCCGTGAGCCGCTGATCATCCCTGTACCGGTGCTCTCGCCGCGGCTCTCCTCCTACTGGGTTCGTTTCATCACCAGCGTCGAACCGGCGCTGGCGCGGCCGCTGATTGACGGGCTCAAAGAAGAGATGATCGTGCGCACGCCGCCGCCGGCCGGGATCAACGACAGCCCGATGGACTTTGACCAAGCCGTTGAGCGGGCGATGCAGGAGAGCGCCACCGAGGCCAAATGAACACGGTCCTAATAATCATTGAAACGCTGGCCATAAGCGCCGGATTAGTAGTGCTGGCACTAGCGCTTGTCGCGCTCGGAACCAAGCTCATCAGCCGGCCAAGCAAGGTTGGCGCAGTTGAAATCGGCGCGCTTCAGGACTCAACTCACAGCGACCAGCGTGGCGCAGTGCGATCGGTTCAGTCGGCCGACCTACAGATCAACTCAGAGGTGCTGGAGGAGATCTGGACGCCGGTTAACCTGGAGCGCCTCGCGCGCACCTACTGGCGCTTCCTGACGCGCTGCACGCTCGGGCTAATCCGAATTCAGTACACCGACGAGGAGCGCTTCGTCGTCTTCATTCGCAGACCGTTCGTGCTGCTCGCCTTCCGCAAACCCGAATACGAGATGGATGATCTTCGCGGCATTGTGCGATGGAAGATCGAGCGTGGCGTGCTGGTAGCCGCGCCGGGAATTGACGGCGATGGATACCTCGAAATCGACGTTGCTCGCAGGCCTGGCACTAAGCCCGAGATGAGCACGCTTCACGTTGATGTCGAGATCGCTAATTACTACCCGCGGATCGCCGCCTCGATCGCTCAATGGGTCTACGCGGCAACGCAGTCGAAGATCCACGTACTCGTCTGTTACGCCTTCCTCCGCTCAATCGCCCGCGGCGACCTCGCCGAATCGAAGGCGGCGCGCTTCGCGCCGATTGACCAGTTGCCAGCGCCGAGCGGCCCACGCCCGCGCGACCGCGCCGTCAGAGGCAGCGACAGCGCTGCTGCTCCAAGTGGCTAGCC
>JAEMTR010000081.1 GCA_016462245.1 Solirubrobacteraceae bacterium | reverse complement strand
GTTGACGATGATCGGCTCGCTGACCTCTACGCCCTTCGGCACGTAGACGAGAAGTCCGTCGCTCCAGAGCGCTTCGTTGCGGGCGATGAAGGGGCTCTCAGGATCGGCGACAATGCTGCCGAGGTGCTGTTCAACGACCTCTGGGTAGCGCTCGGCTGCGAGTGCCAGCGGCATTACGACCGGTGCATCTGCTCCGGGGTCATCACTGCTGGCGCGGATCGCGCCTTCGGCGGCAATCTCCAGCAGCGGCGCAGCGCTGTCCTCGTCGCCGGCGGGCGCTGGCGTGAATGAATCAAGCTCGAGCCCTTCGATCGGCGTGAACTCCCAGCCAGGAACGCCACGGAAATTCGGCAGCTCAAGCGCATCGAGCGCGGCCGCCGCGGTAGCGCGTCGGTCGGCAAGGAATGGTGGTTCGACAACAGCCTGCGTCATCCGATCGAGCCTTCCATCTGCAGCTCGATCAAGCGGTTCATCTCAACCGCGTACTCCATCGGCAGCTCCTTGACGATCGGCTCGATGAAGCCGTTGACGATCAGCTTGCCGGCCTCCTCCTCGGAGATGCCGTGGCTCATCAGGTAGAAGAGCTGCTCGTCGCCGACCTTCGAAACGGTCGCTTCGTGGCCGACGTCAACGTCGTCCTCGCCGATGCGGATCGTTGGGTAGGTGTCGGAGCGGCTCTCTTCGTCGAGCAGCAGCGCGTCGCAAACAACCTTCGACTTTGAGCCACCGGCGCCCTTGGCGACCTCGAGCAGACCGCGGTAGCTGGAGCGCCCGCCGTCCTTCGAGATCGACTTGGCGAAGATGTTCGAGGTTGTGTTTGGCGCGACGTGGACGATCTTGCCGCCGGCGTCCTGATGCTGGCCCTTACCGGCGAATGCGATCGAAAGGATCTCGCCGTGGGCCCTCTCACCCATCAGGTAGACGCTCGGGTACTTCATCGTCAGCTTCGAACCGAGGTTGCAGTCGACCCACTCAACGGTCGCGTCCTTCTCGGCGACGGCGCGCTTAGTGACCAAGTTGAAGACGTTCTGCGACCAGTTCTGCACAGTCGTGTAACGAATACGAGCACCTGGCTTGGCAATCAGCTCAACGACAGCCGAATGCAGCGAATCGCTCGAATACGTGGGAGCGGTGCAGCCTTCGACGTAGTGAACGTAGGAGCCTTCGTCGGCGATGATGATCGTCCGCTCGAACTGACCCATGTTCTCGGTGTTAATCCGGAAGTAGGCCTGCAGCGGCATCTCAACCTGAACGCCCGGCGGCACGTAAACGAACGAGCCACCCGACCAGACCGCGCTGTTGAGCGAGGCCAGCTTGTTGTCATTCGCCGGAATGATCGTCGCGAAGTACTCGCGCACCAGATCTTCGTGGTCGCGCAGCGCAGAATCCATGTCGAGGAAGATCACGCCTTGGTCCTCAAGGTCCTTATTGACCTGGTGGTAGACGACCTCTGATTCGTACTGCGCGCCAACGCCGGCAAGGAAGTTGCGCTCGGCCTCCGGAATACCAAGCCGGTCGAAGGTCTTCTTTACATCTTCAGGGACGTCATCCCATGAGCGCTCCGGCTTCTCCGAAGCGCGCACGAAGTAATGGATGTTGTCGAAGTCGACTTCGGCCAGCATCGGCGAGCCCCAAGTGGGCATCTCGCGGGCGAGGAAGTGATCGTACGACTTGAGGCGGAACTCGCGCATCCACTGCGGCTCGTTCTTGAACTCCGAGATCTTCTCGACCAGTTCGCGCGTCAGCCCCTTCGGAGCCTTGAAGAGATAGTTCTCGGCGTCATGGAAGCCGTAGCGCTCGGTGTAGTCGGAGTTGAGGTCCTTGAGGCCCTCTTCTTCGCTCGTTAGCGGGACGCGGGTCTGGTCTGGAGTAGCCATATTCAGTCAACCTCGATCTTGATTAGTCCGTCTTCAATTACAACGGGAAATGTCTCTACAGGGATATACGCGGGAAGTGTCATTGGAATACCAGTGCGAAGGTCAAAGATTGCGCCGTGGCGAGGGCATTCGATCGTGCAGCTCTCGGGATCGAGAACGCCTTCTGCCAGCGGCGCGCCGTCATGCGAGCAGCGATCTTCCATCGCGAGGATCTCGCCGTCGCAGTTGAAGACGCCGATCTGATCGCCGTCCCATTCAACGATCCGGCAGCTTCCAGCCTCAAGCTCGTCAACTGGGCAGACCTCGAGTAGCGCACTCATAGCTGCGAACCCCCAGCCGGCTGGGCGGCGTCTGCGGTGTCGGGCTCCCAGTCGGCGAGCGTGCCGATCGCGGCGCTCTTGAGCACCTTCAGCGAGAGCAGCGCGCACTTCATCCGCGTCGCCGAGATGTCAATCCCGAGCAGGTCGAGGATCGCGCTGCGGTCGAGCCGCGCGAGGTCGTCGAGCTTCATACCGTTGATCTCGTCGGAGATCATCGAGGCCGAGGCCTGGCTGATTGCGCAGCCGTGGCCTTCGAAGCGGACCTCCTCGACGACGTCGTTGTCGTCAACCTTGAGCATTACGCGCAGCTCGTCGCCGCAGAGCGGGTTGGTGTCGAACGCTTCGCGATCCGGCGCTTCCATCGGCCCGAAGTTATGCGGGCGCTTGTAGTGCTGAAGGATCTCTTCGCGGTAGAGGGCGTCGTCCATGATCAGTCTCCGAAGATCTCGATTACGCGGCCGAGGCTGTCGACGAGCGCGTCGATGTCATCGGTCGAAGTGTGGACGGCAAAAGAAGCGCGCGTCGTTGCGCCAAGGCCGAGCTTCTTCATCAGCGGCTGCGTGCAGTGATGGCCGGCGCGCACACAGACCTGGTCGCGGCCGAGGATCTCGGCGACGTCGTGCGGGTGGGCGCAATCGAGCGTGAAGCTGACGAGGCCACCGCGCTGCTGCGCCAGCGGCGGGCCTTGAATCGTGAGGCCGGGAATCGTCTGCAGCGAGGCGAGCGCGTAGCTGGTAATCGCCTGCTAATGGGCGCGAACGCGTTCAATTCCAAGGCTCGCGAGGAAGCCGACCGCGGCGCCAAGCCCGACGGTTTCGGCGATCGGAGGCGTACCCGCTTCAAACTTAAATGGCAGCTCGTTGAAGGTCGTCTGATCAAAGGAGACGGTCTTGATCATGTCACCGCCGGTCAGGAATGGTGGCATCGCTTCGAGCATCTCGCGGCGGCCGTGGAGTAAGCCAATCCCAGTTGGGCCATAAACCTTGTGGCCGGTCCAGACGTAAAAGTCGGCGCCGATCGCGTCGACGTCGACGGGCATCTGGGGAACCGCTTGGCTGCCGTCGATCAGGCTTGCAGCGCCGGCGGCGCGGGCGCGGACGACGATCTCCTCAACCGGGTTGATCGTGCCGAGCACGTTTGAGCAGTGTGTGACGGCGACCATCTTGACGCGGCCATCGGCGAGGAATTCGTCGAGCTGATCGAGGCTGATCATTCCCTCGTGATCAACTTCGAGCCAGCGCAGCTCGGCGCCGACTTGGCTGCAGAGCTGCTGCCAAGGAACGATGTTCGAGTGGTGCTCAGCTTCGGTTAGGACGATTGCGTCGCCAGCGCCAACATTGCCCAGCCCCCACGAGTAGCTCACGAGGTTGATCGCCTCGGTTGCGTTCTTCGTGATGATCGTCTCAGCCGGCTGAGCGCCAACGAAGGCAGCGATCTGCTCGCGCCCGGCGTTAAAGCGGGTGTCGGCGTCGATCGCCAGCGGGTAGACGCCACGGTGGACGTTGGCGTTGTGGTGAGCGAGGAAGTCCTCAAGCGCATCGAGCACGACGCGCGGCTTCTGTGAGGTCGCAGCGCTGTCGAGATAGACCAGCCCCTCCTGCTCCAGGATTGGAAAGTCGAGCGCCAGCGCGGTTTGCGAGGCCGTCGTCATTAGGCCGACGCAGGCTCCGCGAGTTCGCTGTCGCCAGTAATCCAGCCGTAGCCTTCGCTCTCGAGCTGGTCAACGAGCTCTGGGCCGCCCTCTTTGACGATCTTGCCGTCGGAGATGATCGAGACTCGGCCCGGCTTCACGAGGTGAAGAATCCGCTGGTAGTGGGTGATGATCAGCACGCCCATGCCGCTCTGCGCGCTGACCGTGTTGACGCCCTCGGCGACGATGTTGAGCGCGTCGATGTCGAGCCCTGAATCGGTCTCGTCAAGAATTGCGACGTTCGGCTTCTGCAGCGCCATCTGAAGAATCTCGAGCCTTTTCTTCTCGCCGCCGGAGAAGCCTTCGTTGAGGTAACGCTTCGAGAACTCACGCTTTACCTCGGTCAAATCCATCGCCTCTTCGACTACCTGGCGGAAATCTTTGAGCGAAATCTCATCCTCGCCGCGCGCCTGACGATGGGCGTTGATGACCATCCGCAGGTACTTCGTGACGGTGACGCCGGGGATCGCGACCGGGTACTGGAAGGCCATGAAGAGACCGAGCCTTGAGCGCTCGTCGGGCGAGGCCTCGGTGATCTCCTCACCGCGAAAGGTGATCTTGCCCTCGGTGACGTCGAGCGCAGGGTTGCCCATGATCACGTTGGCGAGCGTGCTCTTGCCGGATCCGTTGGGCCCCATCAGGGCATGTACTTCTCCCGCCTCGACGGTCAGGTCGACCCCCTTGAGGATCTCCTTCTCGCCGGCGCTTACGTGCAGATTGCTGATCTCTAGTTCGGGCATGGTCTCCGGTCGTGCGTAGTGGTTTGAATTTTTAAGCGTTGCTGTGTAACGGCAGTGCGTCACCGAGCGGTAGTGGTGTCTTGGCTACGTCCTGCTTGGCCGAAAAGGCCACAAGTTCGGCCAGCGTCGTGCGGCGCAGCGCCTCTATCACGCCGCCCTGCACGCGCAGCCAAAGGAACTTTGTTGCGCAGGCTTCGCCGTCGTCAACGTGTGAGCAGAGCACGCGACCGTCGTCGGTTTCATCAACGAAGCAGGACATCGGCGCTACCGAACCTTCAAGCGCCAGCACGACCTCATCCATCGTCACGTTCTCTGGGTCGCGGGCAAGGCGGTAGCCGCCGTGGGCGCCGCGCGTGCTCTCAACTAGCTCGGCGCGTTTGAGTAGCGCGACGATCCGTTCGAGGTATGCCAGCGGTAGCCCTTCGTTCTCAGCGATTGCCTTCAGCGAGACAGGCGAGTCGCTTGGTTGGCGGCCGAGCTCAACCAAGAGGCGCACGCCATATTCGGCTTTTGTAGTGAAGATCATGGCTTAATCCTACCAATTTGGTAGGAGAAGCTCAGGCGCTGATCCGCCGGCTTTAGACGGCGGCCAGCACGGCGCTGCCAATTAGCAGCGGCTTGACGATCTTCGGTGCCTTCGGGAAGCGTCCAATCTCGGCCTTTTCGACTGTCAGCGGTGAGCTCTCAATTGTTGCCAGCGTGTCGCGGTTGCAGTTGCAGCCGCCGGAAACTCGGCGCCAGATCGGCGCCCAGCGATCTTGCATCTGGGCCTGGTCGTGGTCGGCGCTGCGAACGTGCTCAAGGAAGAGATAGTGGCCTCCCGGCCTCAGCACGCGTGCGATCTCGGCGAGCGCCGCCGGCGGGCTACTTGCCTCGCATAGAACCAGTGTGCCGGTCACGCAATCGAAGCTGGCGTCCTCGAACGGCAGCCGCTCGGCGCTGGCAGCGACGACTTCGACCGCGACCGGCGCGTCGGCGCTGCGCGCCTCAAGCTGGCTGCTCATCGCAGCGTTTGGCTCAGTGCAAACCAGCCGCGTGATTCCCGCCCGCGGATAGGCGGCGAGGTTGAGGCCG
Source organism: Solirubrobacteraceae bacterium (assembly GCA_016462245.1). Classification (GTDB taxonomy): domain Bacteria; phylum Actinomycetota; class Thermoleophilia; order Solirubrobacterales; family Solirubrobacteraceae; genus F1-60-MAGs163. The sequence goes on along the minus strand of JAEMTR010000081.1, from coordinate 794 downwards.
GTACCAGCGCCGATTTCAAGCACTTCGCCGCTCGCTGCAGCTAGCGCATTGCAGCGTTTCTCTGCGAGCCCGGCCTGCTGGCTGGCCCCCATTAGGAAGCGGTCATAGATCAGCGCCGTAAAACGGTTCATCAAGGCCACCTTAGCGACAGGTCGAAGTAGCGGATCGGTGCGCTAATATTGCCTTTATGGTGCTCGCAATCAGTAACGCGCTGGCGATCGACATCGGCTTGATCGGCGTCTTCTTCGTGCTCTTCCCGGCGATCGTGACCGTGCTGCTGATCATTGCCGGAGCTGGGGTCTACGTCGAGAAGCAGCAGAACGACGCCTACCTCGAAGAGCACCGCATCCCTGGCAGCGACCGTTAACAGCGGTGGTCAAACCGATCGCGCTGATCAGCGGCGGCGCCCGTGGCATTGGCCTAGCAACCGCCCGCCGGCTGGCAGTAGACCACCGAATCGCGCTGCTCGATCTCGAAGCCGAAGGGCTCCAGCAGGCAGCGGCGCGTTGTGGAGCCGACACGATCACCGCCGTCTGCGACATAACCGACCAAGCTCAGGTTGAGGCTGCCGTGGCCAAGGTCGTCGCCGAGGCCGGCGGGATCGACGTCGTCTTCTCGAACGCCGGGATCGGCGGCGGAGGCTCGCTTCGCTTGCTCGACCCTGACGTGCTTGCGGGAATCGTCAACGTCAACCTGATCGGCAACTGGCGCCTGATCCACGCAGCGCTGCCGCATCTGATCGAGCGGCGCGGCTACATCATCGCCAACGCCTCGGCTTCGGCGCTGATGCCAGC
>JAEMTR010000255.1 GCA_016462245.1 Solirubrobacteraceae bacterium | reverse complement strand
GTCGTAGCCGATCGCTCCGTTGAGCGCCGTCGCGACAGCCAGCGTCGAACCGGCCGACGCCGCAGCACCGGCCCTATTCGGCTTGATTCCGTCGATGCACTTCTCAGCGAACATCGTTGAGCTGGTCGTGAGCAGGTGGATCGACTGGATCAGGTTGCGGCCGATCAACGGGATCCGCACATTCAGCTCAAACTGCCCTTGCATACCGCCGATTGTGATCGCCGTGTCGTTGCCGATCACCTGAGCGGCTACCTGCAGCACGACCTCGGGAATCACCGGGTTCACCTTGCCGGGCATGATCGAAGAGCCCTTCTGCAGCTCCGGCAGGAACAGTTCGCCAATGCCTGCGCGCGGGCCTGAGCCCATCAGCGCGATGTCGCTAGCGATCTTCGTCAGTGAAACGGCCAGCACCTTCAGCGCGCCGGAGAGCTCAACCAGCGAGTCGCGGTTGCCTTGCGCTTCGAACGGGTGGGCTGGCGCGTCAATCTTCAGCCCGGTCTCCTTACTCATCTCGCGGCGGACCTTCTTTGCGAACTGGCGGTGAGTGTTGAGCCCGGTGCCGGTCGCGGTGCCGCCGAGTGGAATCTGGCGAACGTGAATCAGCGTCGCTTCAATCCGCTCGCGCGAGAGCGCGATCTGCGTCTCGTAACCGGCGAACTCTTGGCCTAGCGTCACCGGCACGGCGTCCATCAGGTGCGTGCGGCCGGCCTTGACGATGTTCTTAAAGCTGCGCGCCTTCTTGCCGAGTGAGCGTTCAAGCGTCTGCAGCGCCGGCAGCAGTTCGTTCGTTGTCATCTCGAGCGCCGCGAGGTGGACGGCAGAAGGGAAAACGTCGTTCGATGACTGGCCAAAGTTGACCTCGTCATTGGCGTGCGCGCCGGAGAGGCTGGCAATCACCTCGTTGGCGTTCATGTTCGACGAGGTTCCAGAGCCGGTCTGGAAGACGTCGATCGGGAACTGGCTGTCGTGCTTACCGGCGACGATCTCGTCGGCGGCCTTGGCGATCTTGCGAGCGGTTGTCGGCTTCAGTAGTCCGAGCTCGCCGTTGACGCGAGCTGCAGCGCCTTTGATCCGAGCCAGCCAGTGGATTACCTGAATCGGCACGCGCTCGCCGGATACCGGGAAGTTGTCTACCGCCTTTGCTGTTTCGCCGCCGTACAGACGCTTAGCTGCCATCAGAACTCCTTCGAAAGGTTGGTCTCCCAATGCTACGACCGATTGTTGCTGCGGCGCGGCGCGGCTCAGCCGTAGAAGACGCCGAAGGGATCAAATCGAGCGGCGAATCGCGACGGGACTAATGATGTAGCCTAAGTCGCCGAATGACGGCTGAGCTAGATAATTGGCATGTTGACCGTGCGGTCTTGGATCAGCTCCCGTCTGCGTCGCAGGTCGACGTCGGCGAATTGGGTCGTGAGATTACATTGACGGTCGCCGGCGCCGGGTCGATCGCTGTTTCCGCGAGTGGCTGCGTCACCAGCGGCGTCGATGATGCTGGCCATGAGAAGATGCTGTCGGTTGGGGAGCACTGGGCTTGGGGTCAGTGGCTAGCGCTAAACGGTGTCGCTGCATTCAACGGCGTCACGCTCGCGCGCGACGGAGTTGGCGTAGCTATTTTTGGCCCTCCACGGGCGGGCAAGTCGTTTACTGCTCTCGCGCTTGCCTCGCGCGGGTGGCGCCTGATCGCTGATGGGGTTTGCCCGCTGAGCGTTGTTGATGGCGAATTAATCGCCGCGGCGGGGCGCCCTTTCCTCGAGCTCGATCAGGAATTCGCGATGTCGCTGGTACCGCCGGCCTATCCCTTCGAGCCCGCCGACACGCCTCGAGAGCGCTGGCGCG
>JAEMTR010000005.1:14939-24925 GCA_016462245.1 Solirubrobacteraceae bacterium | reverse complement strand
GGCCACTTCGCCTTCGTGGCGATGGCAGTCGATTCGCCGTAGGCGCCGCGGACGGCCTGCTCGAGGTCGCCGTCGAGGTGGTTGGCGACGAGATGAGCGATCACTTCGGCGTCGGTCTCGGAGCTGAAGCTGGCTCCATCTGCGATCAGCCGCTCACGCAGCTCCATGTAGTTCTCAACGATCCCGTTGACGACTACATGAACCTGATCGGCGGTGTCAAAGTGAGGATGCGCGTTCTGCTCGTTGACGCGGCCATGAGTTGCCCAGCGCGTGTGGCCGATGCCGATCGTCGCCGCTTCGACCAGCGTCGCCGTGGCGCCGCCTGCAGCTTGGCGCGCTTCGACCGCGCTCTGGAGCTGGGCAAGATTACCGACCGCGCGAACGGCCTCTATCGAGCCGCCCGACATCACTGAAATACCGGCCGAATCGTAGCCGCGGTACTCGAGCTTTGAGAGCCCTGCGAGCAGCAGCTCTTCAGCGGCCCGCGAGCCGACGTAACCGACGATTCCACACATGGACTGAAGCCTAGCTAGTGGGCTAGATGACCCCACTGCGGCGCGGCAAAGACGACCGTCAGCCGGCGGCTTCGACTACTGCGACAAGGCTCGCGCAGATCTCGTCGCATTGATCCTGATCCGGCGCTTCAACCATCACACGAACCAGCTCTTCTGTGCCGCTCGCTCGGACCAGAACACGCCCTTTTCCGCTCAAAGCTTGGTTCGCATCCTCGGCCGGCCCGGCGACGGCGGCTAGCGCGCGAGCCTTGTCGGCGACCTTGACGTTGACAAGTCGCTGCGGCAGCTTTTCGATCGCCGAGCGCTCTGCCAGGTCGGCGCCGGCAAGCGCTTCCAGCGTCAGCAACGCGCTGGCAATCCCATCGCCGGAAGGAACGAAGCCCATGTCGATGATGTGACCCGATTGCTCGCCGCCGAGCGTCCAGTCGCGTTCGCGGAGCTCTGCGAGGACATAACGGTCGCCAACGTCGGCCGTAGCGACCTCGATCTCGGCCGCCTTCATCGCCGTGTGGAAACCGTAGTTCGTCATCACCGTGACGACGACCCCATCGCCATTGAGCCTGCCGATTGCGCGCAGGTGAATCGCCGCTAGCGCGATCAGCTCGTCGCCGTCGACGGTCGACCCGTGGCGGTCGGCCGCGAGCACGCGGTCGCCGTCCCCATCGAAGGCGAAGCCGAGGTCATGCCCGCCAGCGACAACCGCTGCTGCGAGCGCCTCGATGTGTGTTGACCCCACGCCCTCATTGATGTTGCGGCCATCGGGCTCGTCGCCGATTGCTGTCACCGTCGCGCCGAGGCGGCGGAAGATCTCGGGGCCGACGCGGTACGTGGCTCCATGGGCGCAGTCGAGCAGCAGATTGACGCCGCTCAGGTCAAGCGCTTCAAAGCGCGCCTCAAGCGCGCGCAAGTAGTCCTCCTGCGTTCCGTGGAGTTCGCGCACGCGGCCAACTTCCAGCGTCGAGCTAGGGGCGTCTGCTAGCCGGGCCTCGATCGCTTCCTCTGCCGCGTCGGTCAGCTTCAGCCCGTCACCGCCAAAGAACTTGATCCCATTGTCTTGGTATGGGTTGTGCGAGGCCGAAACGACAACGCCGAGGTCAAACCCGTACTGGCCGATCAGCAGCGGCGCCGCCGGAGTTGGCAGAACGCCGCCGAGCAGAGCCTCTCCACCGGCTGCGGTGATTCCAGCCGCCAGAGCCGCTTCGAGCATCTCACCGGACTCGCGCGTGTCGCGGATCACGAGGACGCGCGTTGCGGCGCCGCCAGCCTGCTCGGTCGCCGCTCTGCCTAGCTCCATCGCCAGATCAGCGGTCAGCTTCTCGCCGACTAGGCCACGGACACCGTCGGTGCCAAAGAGATGACGAGCCATTAGGAGAAACCTAGAGAATCCACGCCATTCGCGCGGGCCAGCTGCTCTAGCGCTTGCTGAACTGAGGCCGCTTACGGGCCTTCTTGAGACCGGCCTTCTTGCGTTCCTTGGCGCGAGCGTCGCGCGTTAGGAAGCCGCGGCTCTTGAGCGCGCCACGAAGATTTGGGTCGGCCTCGAGCAGTGCGCGTGAAATGCCGTGGCGCAGTGCACCAGCTTGGGCCGAGACGCCGCCGCCGTGCATTCTGGCAATGACGTCCATCTTGTCCTCATAGCCAACCGCCTCAAGCGGCTGGCGAATGTTGCGCTGCAGTGCAGGGCGCGGGAAGAAGTCGTCGATCGAACGGCCGTTGATCAGGTACTCGCCCTTACCGGGCTTAAGAATTACGCGAGCAACTGCCCGCTTGCGCTTACCGGTGGCTGTGTAGCGGGCGTCGGCAGCGAGCTTGATTGTCGCGGCGATCGGCTCATCGGCGACCGGCTCTTCGACCTCTACGACGACGACGTCGGGGTCATCTGAGAACGGGTCGAGCGAGCTTTCAGGGCTGCTGTCGTCGCCTTCGACGACGATGTCGACCTCGAGGTCGGCGCCCGGAATTGGCTTCTCTTTGGCGGCCTTCTTGTCGGCCTTCTTGTCGGCCTTGGCCTCGGTCTTCTCGTCCGCCTCGAGCTCAGCTTCGACCTCTTCTTCGACGGCCTCCTCGACCTCTGCCTCTTCTACGGCTTCTTCTACAGCCTCCTCGGCGGCTTCGGCCTCTGCTTCCGCTTCGACCGCTTCGACTGCCTCCTCGACCTCTTCGGCCTCTACTTCGGGCTGCTCTTCGATTGGCGCTTCGTCGTCGGCCATTAGGTCGTTAGCTCCAGTTTGGTCGGCTTCTGCGCGACGTGTGGGTGGTCGGTGCCGGCATAGACCTTGAGCTTCGTGATCTGCTGGCGGGCAAGTCGGTTACGGGGCAGCATTCCTCGCACTGCCTGGCGGATTACCTCTTCCGGGCGGCGCTCCAGCATCTCCTCGAGCGTGCGCTCACGCAGTCCACCCGGGTAGCCGGTGTGGCGGCGGTACATCTTCTCTTTCAGCTTGTTGCCGCTGACCGAGATCTTCTCGGCGTTGATCACGACGACGAAGTCGCCGGTATCGACGTGCGGCGTGTACTCAGGCTTCAGCTTGCCACGGAGAAGATCAGCGATCTGGGTTGCCAAACGGCCGAGCGTTAGCCCATTCGCGTCGATCAGTAGCCACTGACGATCGCGGTCGGTCGCTTTGGCGACGTAGGTTTTTGAAGCAACTGAGGCTCTCATAGCAATAAAAAGCCACGCATTCAGCGCGGCGCAGCCCCAGAGAATAGCGGCCTTTGCGCGATCAACGCCGCGCGGCTCATTACTCCCACTCGATCGTGCCCGGCGGCTTCGACGTGATGTCGAGCACGACGCGGTTTACTTCGCGCAGTTCGTTGATCATCCGCGAGGCGATCTGCTCGAGCAGATCGTAAGGAAGTCGGGCCCAGTCGGCTGTCATTGCATCGTCCGAGGTGACGGCCCGGATCACAACGACGTAGCCGTATGTGCGTTCATCGCCTTGCACTCCAACGGTCCGCACATCGGGCAGAACGCAGAACGACTGCCAAAGCTCGCGGTAGAGCCCGGCGCCCCGGATCTCATCCTGGAGTACGGCGTCGGCGTCACGCAGCAGGTCGAGCCGCTCTTTTGTCGCTTCGCCGCCAACGATTCGAATCGCCAACCCCGGCCCTGGGAATGGCTGGCGCCAGACGAGCCGCTCCGGCATTCCCAGCTCGGCCCCGACCGCGCGGACCTCATCCTTGAAGAGAGCACGCAGCGGTTCAACCAGCTCAAACTCCATGTCATCGGGCAAGCCACCGACGTTGTGGTGTGACTTAATCGTCGATGTACCGGTACCGCCGCCTGATTCGATCACGTCGGAGTAGAGCGTGCCCTGGACGAGAAACTTCGCTCCCTCGAGCTTCGCCGCCTCTTCCTCGAAGACGCGAATGAACTCCGCGCCGATGATCTTGCGCTTCGTCTCAGGGTCGCTAACTCCGGCCAGCTTGCTGAGGAAGCGATCCTCAGCGTCGACGGCGACGAGCGGAACGGCAAAGCGGTCACGGAAGGTCTCGATCACCTGCGCACCCTCGTCCTTGCGCATCATCCCGTGGTCGACGAAGACGCAGGTCAGCTGATCGCCGATTGCGCGGTGCACGAGCAGTGCGGCGACCGATGAGTCAACGCCTCCGGAGAGTCCGCAGACAACTTTTCCGTTCCCGACCTGCTCGCGGATCGCAGCGATCTGCTCCTCGGCGATCGATGCCGGTGACCAGTCCATCGTGCAGTTGCATGCGTCGCGGAGGAAGTGGGACAGGATCTGTTGGCCGAAAGGCGTGTGGACAACCTCTGGGTGGAATTGAATTCCGTAAATCTTTTGTTCGGCCGATTCGAAGGCCGCTACCGGCGACTGGGTCGATGCCGCCAAAGCCGTGAAGCCAGGAGGCGGCTCGTAGACCGTGTCGCGGTGTGACATCCAGCAAGGCTGGACCTCTGGCAGGCCTGCGAATAGCAACCCCGGCTCGCTGATCGTCAACTCTGAGCGGCCGTACTCGCCAACCTCAGCGCTCTCCACGCGGCCACCGAGATGCTGCGCCAGTAGCTGCATCCCGTAACAGATGCCGAGCACTGGAATACCGAGCTCAAGCAGCCCTGGGTCGAGCCGCGGCGCGCCGTCGACGTGGACCGATGCTGGCCCGCCTGAGAGAATCAATCCCTTCGCCCCGCGCGCTGCCACTTCCTCAGGACCTACGTGGTACGGCAGAAGTTCGGAGAAGACACCGCACTCACGGACGCGCCGGGCGATCAGCTGCGAGTACTGACCACCGTAGTCGAGGACAACGACTTCGTCGTGAGTCACGCCGGCGTCGAACTGAGCGTGCTGTCGGCGTTAGCCGAAGGAGACGCGCCAGCTCCGCGACTTCCCATTCCGACCCCCTGCGATGACTGCAGCTTCTTGCCTTCAGTCTGCAATGCCGGGGCGACCATTAGCTCGGCGCGGTTGAACTCAGCGATGTCTTGGTAGCCACATGTAGCCATTGAGGTCCGCAGCGCGCCCATCAGGTTGAAACTGCCGTCGTTCTCATGCGCTGGGCCGGTCAGGATCTCTTCGATCGAACCGTTCTGAATCGTTTCGACGCGGGCGCCGCGAGGAAGAGTTGGGTGGAAGGTCGCCATCCCCCAGTGGAAGCCACGGCCTGGAGCTTCGTAGGCGCGCGCCAGCGGCGAGCCGATCATCACGGCGTCGGCGCCGCAGGCGATTGCCTTGGCTACGTCGCCTCCGGTGCTCATTCCACCGTCGGCGATCACCTGCACGTATTCACCGGTCTCAAGCATGTGCGTTGAACGGGCGCCGGAGACATCGGCGATCGCCGTCGCCTGCGGCACTCCGAGCCCGAGTACGCCGCGCGTGGTACAAGCAGCGCCTGGCCCGACGCCGACGAGCACACCGGCCGCGCCGGTGCGCATTAGGTGCAGACCGGTGTGGTAGCTGGCGCAGCCACCAACGATCACCGGCACCGGCAGCTCGGCGATGAACTCCTTCAAGTTGAGCGGCTCGCTGGTCTTCGAAACATGTTCGGCGGAGACGACGGTTCCCTGAATGACGAGGATGTCGAGCCCGGCCTCAAGCACCATCTCGTAGTGAGCCGAGACGCGCTGAGGAGTTAGCGAGGCGGCAGTAACGACACCGCTGGCCTTGATCTCTTCGATCCGGGCCTTCATCAGCTCCGGCTTGACGGGCTCTTGATAGATCAGCTGCATCTCGTGCGTTGCCTCGTCCTTGGGCAGCTGCGAAATCCGCTCGAGCTGCTCTTCAGCGTCCTCGTAGCGAGTAAAGATTCCTTCAAGGTTGAGCACCGCGAGTCCGCCAAGCCGACCAACCTCGATCGCTGTGCGCGGTGAGACGACTCCGTCCATCGCCGAGGCCATCAGCGGCAGCTCAAATCGATACGGGCCAAGCTTCCAGGAGATGTCTACGTCGTCAGGGTCGCGCGTGCGCCGTGACGGCACAATCGCGATGTCATCGAACCCGTAGGCGCGGCGCGCCTTCTTGCCTCTGCCGATCTCAATTTCCATCGACTAATCCTAGGTACGGCGCCGGACGCAATAGCCCTGCGCAAGGCAGATCGAGGAGCTTCGCGGAAGGCTGCTGGGAGGCTCTTGTGACCACTCAATGAAGATAGCGCTCAGAGAGCGCGCGCGGGTGCTTCTATCCGCTCAAGCTCGACCTCGGGGAGCAGCTGATCGACTCCCTTGGGGTCGATCAGGCCGGCGCCAAGTCGCTGCGTCGATTCGGCGCCACAGGCAACCGCGTAGCGCAGACATTCCTCTGGGCTCGAGCCGTTGTACCTAGCTGCCACATAGCCGGCGAGAAAAGCGTCACCGGCACCGACGCTGGCAACCGCCTCGCGCGGCTCAATCCAAACGCGGTGTTCCGCCACCTGACCGTCGGTCACGACGCTGGCAACGCAGCCATCAGGGAGCGTGATGATCGCCTCTTTGGAACCGAGAGCGCGCAGCTCTGTTAGCGCGGCAACCTGCTCTTCGCGGTCATTGAACTCGTGGCCGACGAGCTCCTCAGCTTCAGCCATGTTCGGCGAGATTACGGTTGGTTCGGCGCGGACGGCGAGCTTCATCGCTTCACCCTCGGAGTCGACGATCGTGACGACGTTGAGCCGCTTCAGCTCGGCAATTAGCGTCGCGTAAAAGGATGGATCGACACCACGCGGCAACGAGCCGGCAAGAACGCAGATCGCCGCTCCGCGAGCAAGGTAGGAGAGCTTCTCGATGAAGAGCTCAACCTCGGCCTCGTTTACCTGCGGGCCGCGCTCGTTGATCTCGGTCTGCTCGCCGGTCGTTGGGTCGAGCACCGAGATGTTGGTGCGTGACTCTTCGGCGATGTGTACGAAGCCGTTGAGGATCGATTCAGCCGTCAGCTGTTCGACGATCCGTGTGCCGGTTGCGCCGCCAACAAAGCCGGTCGCGATCACCGGCTGACCGAGCGAGGCCAGCAGCCGCGCGACGTTGACGCCCTTGCCACCAGCGGTTGAGCGCTGCTCGACCGTGCGGTGGCGCCGCCCGAGCCGGAAGCTGGGAACCGAAAGTGACTTGTCGATTGCGGCGTTGAGGGTGACGGTAAGAATCATGCTGGCTCTCTCTGGACCCTCTCGGGGCGCCGCTGACGGCGCCGCTTGCGGATTAGGGTAGCTGAAAACAGCATTAGAGTGAAGACGACCAATCCGCCTGCCAGCAGGCCGAGCCAGCCCCCCGTGGCGGCCAGCAGCGGTGGAGCGGCGACCGCCGAGGCTGTAACTAGCGGCACTCGCGCGACACTTTTGCCCCGGCGCAGCACAGTCACGTAACCGACCCGCGCTCCCTTAGCTAAAGGCCCAGTCAGCTCTGTCGGCAATCCGCTGATAATTGTCGTCGGTCGCTCGCCGCTGCGGATCACGACATCTGCGCTGCGCGACGCGATCAGCTGAACCTTCTCGTCGCGACCGCTGACGCTTAGCGTGGCGAAGCGCTGGCCCTTCGCTACGGCGTTGACGCTGCGATAGCGGCCGAAGCCATAACGCATCAGCTTCAGCGTGTCGGTATTACGAGCCGCTTCGCTTGGCTCCCCCATCACGACGCTGATCAGCTCAGCGCCGTTGCGGCTGGCGCCACCAACGAGCAGATAGCCGGCGCCCGAGGTGTGGCCGGTCTTGATCCCGTTCATCCACGGAACCGAGCCAATCAAGGTGTTGCGGTTGTAGACCGTTCGCTTGCGCAGACCGCTGCGCATCTCGGCCTTCGAGCGGTCGACGAGGCGACGAGCGAACGGGTTCTCTCGTAACAAGATACCGAGCGATGCAAGGTCGCGAGCGGTCGAGTAGTTGCGCCGACCATCAAGGCCGTCGGGGTTGGAAAAGTGGGTGCCGCGCAGGCCCGCCCGCTTGGCCCGTGCGTTCATCATCCGCACGAAGCCCTTCTGCGAACCGCCAACATCAATAGCGATCGAGACGGCCGCCTCGTTGGCGCTTGCGAGCAGCAGTGCGCGCAACATGTCGGCGCTCGTCAGTCGCTCACCTGGGATTAGACCCGCGGTCGACTCGCCGGCGCCTGGGTTGTAGTTGGCGACCCTGACGCGGTGTTTGAGCGAGCGGCGCTCGAGTAACAGCAGCGCCGTCATCATCTTCGTCGTCGATGCGATTTCGCGCCGCTGGTACGGATTGCGCGAGTAAATGATCTCGCCGCTCGACGGCTCAATCAAAATTGCCGACGATGCCGATAGCGATGGCCGACGTTGGGCGCCCGCGACGGCCGGAAGCGCAAGTATCAGCAGCGCCAAGATCGCGCCCACGCGAATCAGGCTGGTCACGACCTCAGACGGAGCCGCTGCCCTGGCTGAAGCGCCTGCGTGTCGAGCCCGGGGTTGAGCTGCTGGAGCGTTTCGACCGATACTCCGGTATCCAGTGCGATCGACGTTAATGTGTCGCCGCTGCGGACCGTGTAATAGCGCGGACCGGTCGTCTTGACCGAGGTCTGCGTCGTCGAAACTGTCGAGCCAGCGGGGTCGACGCTGCCAGAAGACGGGCCGCCTCCGCTGGCGAGGATAATCGCCGTAAGTAGAGCCACGAGAAGCAGTGCGAGCGGAGCCAACCAGCGGGCGGCTTGAGATTTCGGCGTCATCTAGCCCTGAAGAATACGTGCGCTCGCCTGCAACTCCAGCAATTTGCTCGACCGGGCGCAAAGTTGCAGCGCTCAGCCTTCTGCGCCGAGCGCCCAAGCAGAGTCGCGCAGCAATTCAGCCTGCGCGCGGGCCGCGTCGGCAGGACTGCCGCCGTGCTCTTGATACGCGAACACAATTGAACGTGAAGCGCTGACAAGCCCTGCCGCGCGGCCAGGCGCGAAAGCCGGCGCAAGATTCTCAACCTGGCCGCCCTGCGCGCCGATCCCTGGCAGCAGAAAGATCGTCCGCGGCATCAGCTCGCGCATTCGTGCAACGTGTTGCGGCGCCGTCGCACCGACAACTGCGCCGACGTCGGAGAGCCCGCCGCCACTGCCCAGCCGATCAACGGCCTGCGCCACGCGCTCCCACAGCACGCCGCCGTCGGCCAGCGCCAAATCTTCGAAGTCGGCTGCGCCCGGATTAGAGGTTCGCACTAGAACGAAGACGCCGGCGTCGTCTGCGCGGGCACCCTCGATCAGGACGTTCAGCGTGTCCACGCCCATGTAGGGGTTCGCAGTGAAGGCATCGGCGCCCAAACCCGCCACCGCTCCATACGGCGTCTGGGTAGCTCCTGTTAGCGACGCGCAGTAGGCAGCGGCGCTCACGTCGATGTCGCCACGCTTGCCGTCGGCTAGCACCAGCAGGCCTGCAGCCTTGGCGTGATCGACGACGCAGCCAAGCGCCTCGCGACCGGGCGCACCGAGCCGTTCGAAGCAGGCCAGCTGCGGCTTGACGGCGACGCAGGCCGGCCCGGCGGCATCGATCAGCGCGCAGCAGTGTGCCTCAACCGCGCTGGCAGCTTCGCCAGCGACGCTCGATCCCTTCGCCGCTTCCAGCGCCTGCGGCCAAAGTTTCGAGGGATCGGGATCGAGCCCGAGCACGATCTGCGATTGCCGCTGCTCAACTGCCGCTGACAGCCGTGCCGCGAAACCGCTGCTGCTGCTAGTGGTTGACACAGTTTGAAGCTAGCAACGCAATTGGACGGTGCCTAGCGCAGCGCGACCGTCGGATCCAGCTGGCAGGATTACGCAATGCCACTGGCTCGCATCAGTTGGGGAATCGTTGTTCTGATCTGTTTGATCGGCGTAGCCCTCTTGATGCTCGCCGGCTACCAAGGCTACGCGGCGCTCTCGCTGGCGGTTGGCGTTGCCGCCGCGATCAACCTGACCTGACCGGCGCCGCCGGTTCGGTATGGACGACGACGTCGACGATCTCGCGGTCGTGGTCGCGGATCGCCGCCTCGATCGTCGTCGCCGCCGCGTGCGCCTGCGACAGCGTCTGCGAGCCGTCGAGAACGACCGTCACAAGCGCAACGATTCCGCGCGGCTCGCGGTGAACG
>JAEMTR010000005.1:0-14929 GCA_016462245.1 Solirubrobacteraceae bacterium | reverse complement strand
GGTGAACGCGCAGCTCGAGCGGCTCGCGGCCGGTCAACTCGAAAACTATTTGCGCGACTGCGTTGTGTAGCTCGGCCGACTCCTCGCTGGCCGCTATCGGCGCCGTCAACGAGGGCTCCAGCGGCTCGATGTGAACGTGAACCGCGTCAACTTCGGGAGCAGCCGAACGGATCGCCTGCTCGACGTCGTCGATCGCCGCGTGAGCCTCGGCAAGCGACTGGCCGGCCGGCAACTTTACGTGCAGGCTGAGGTCAGAGCGACCTTCGATGCTGACGATTCGGACGTTATGGACTTCGCGCACATTATCGGCAGAGAGCGCCGCACCGGTTACCCGTTCGCGCAGCTCGGCTCCTTCTCGCGGTTCAATGTGAATCGTCACGTCGCTGCCAGCAATCCGCTCGTTCAGCGCCGCTTCCACGCGGTCGGCCAGTTCGTGCCCCTGTTGGACCGGCGCGTCAGCCGCAACTTCGAGCACCCCGTCAACGAAGGTCGTGCCGCCGGCCTGACGGACTCGCAGGCGGCGAATCTCGACCGGCGGCTCTACGCTCTCGATCGCCTCCTGCGCGATCTTGACGAGGCCCACCGGCGCCTGATCCATCAGCGAACCGACGTTGCTGCGGATCAGCGTGGCAGCGGCGCCGATGACCAGCATGGCGACGATCAGCGCGGCGATCGAATCGGCGTCGGAAACCCCGGCGCTGACCATTATCAGGCCGATCAGGACTGCCAATGTGCCCGCGAAGTCGGAAGCAAAATGGAGCGCGTTTGCTCCCAGTGCGGCACTTGAAAAGGCCCGCGCGCCGCGCCACGAGATCACCGTCCTAATGCTGTCGACGACAAGCACGACAGCGATCACGGCGAAGACCCACCAACCGGTCTCAACCTGGTGCGGCTCTGAGCTTGTGATCCGGGAGAGCGATTCAAAGATGATCACGCCGCTGACGACGATCAAGAAGCCGCCCTCAGCCAGTGCCGCGAGATGCTCTGCCTTGCGATGCCCGTAGGTGTGACTGCTGTCGGCCGGCCGGTCGGAAACGCGGATCGCAAAGAAGGTCAGGACAGCAGAGCCGAAGTCGGTCGCCGAGTGGGCAGCCTCAGCTAGCAGGCCGAGCGAACCGCTAACTAACCCGGCGCCAAGCTTCAGGACGACGAGGAAGCCGGCCGCCGCGACCGACGAGAGCGCCGTGCGCTGCTGCGGAGTTACCGAGCTGTCGGCCTCAGCGCTCATCGATCACCAAGCAACAGGCTCAGCTCACGAACCGCGTTGCCACGGTGGCTAATTTGATCCTTCTCTTCGCCGCTGAGCTCGGCCATCGTGCGGCCCGGTGACTGAAGCGGCTCGAAGGCCGGGTCGTAGCCGAAGCCGCCGCTGCCGCGCGGCTCGGCTGCGCGGGTACCAAGGCAGCTGCCTTCGACGACCCGTTCGACGCCGCCCTGCGGGTCGCAGTAAGCGATTGCGCAGATGTATTCGAGTCGATCGCCCGGCTCCGTTTGCTCGATCAACTTCTTCAGGTTGGCTGCGTCGTCACACGGCTCGCCGGCCCAGCGCGCGGAAAGAATTCCAGGCGCGCCGGCGAGCGATTCAACGCAGATGCCGGAGTCGTCGGCAACGGCCGGCGAGCCGCTAATTGCTGCGCCGGCGCGCGCCTTGATCAGCGCATTGGCGGCGAAGCTGTCGCCGTCTTCGGTCGGTGCCTCGCTCCCGGCCGGCAGTCCGACGATCTCGTAGCCGGGAAGTAGCCGCGCAAACTCGCTCAGTTTGTGCTCGTTGTGGGTGGCGAGCGTAAGGCGCATCGGCCTCAGCGGCTGCCGGCCGCTATCGCCTCGTCTTGCGCCGTGCGCAGCTGCTCAATGCCAGCGGCGGCAAGCACCAAGAGGTCATCGAGGTGGGTGCGCTGTAGCGCTGTCTTCTCGGCCGTCGCTTGAACCTCGATCAGCCCACCGTCGCCGGTCATCACAACGTTGGCGTCAACCTCGGCGCCCGAGTCTTCGATGTAGTTGAGGTCCAACAGTGGCGTCTCGCCGACGATCCCACAGGAGACCGCGGCGACCTCACCGCTGAGCGGGATGCTTGCCAGCCTGCCCTCGGCGACGAGCCGCTGCACGCCAAGCGCCAGCGCTACGTAGGCGCCGGTGATCGAGGCGCAGCGCGTGCCGCCATCGGCCTCAAGCACGTCACAGTCGAGGTTGATCGTCATCTCGCCGAGCGCTTCGTAATCAATGACGCCACGGACCGAGCGCCCGATTAGCCGTTGAATCTCAACCGTGCGCCCGTCGAGCCGGCCTTTATTAATGTCGCGCGGCTTGCGCTCACCGGTTGAGGCCGGGAGCATGCCGTATTCGGCCGTGAGCCAACCGAGCCCTTTACCGGCGCGCCAGCGCGGTACGCCCTCTTCGATCGAGGCCGTACAGATGACGCGCGTCCCGCCGCAGCTGATCAGCGCTGAACCGGTTGCCGTGCTGACAAAGCCTGGCTCAATCAGAACCGGCCGCAGCTCGTCGGGGCGCCGGCCGTCGGGGCGCTCGTAGCTACTCATGCGATCACTCCTTCGTGAAGGGTTACCTGCTCGACCGGGCCGAGCGGGAGCTGCAGGAAGCGCGTACCGATCGCCGCAAATGCTTCTGGGTCACCGGTGCAGAGGAAGCGGTAGCTGCCTTCGGATTGGTCTGGGTTAGCGAGATCGCGCGCACCAAGCACGTGCTCAACCTGACGCGCCAGGGCGACACCCGACGTGACGATGCGGACATCGCGTCCTAGCATCCGCTGCAGGATCGGGCTCAGCAGCGGGTAGTGCGTACAACCGAGGATCACGGTGTCGACGCGCGCTTGACGCAGCGGCTCGATGTAGCCGCGAACGAGTTCGACGACTCTCTGATCAAAGGTTGAGCCGGATTGAATTAGTGGCGCCAGCTCCTGCGCCGCGACCGAAACCAAAGTTACGTGGGGATCGGCGGCGTGGATAGCTTCGTCATAGGCGCCGCTGGCGACGGTTGCGTTCGTAGCGAGCAGCCCAATCCGCCCATTATTTGTTGTCGCGACGGCTTGGATTGCCTCGGGGCGGACGACGCCGAGCACCTCAACCCCGAGCGTCGTCTGGCGCATCCGCTGCGCCAGCACGGGGAGTGCCGCCGAGGTAGCCGAGTTGCAGGCGACAACGAGCAGCTTCGCGTTACGCGCCAGCAGCTCCTCGGCGATCTCAAGGCTGAAGCTCGCGAGCTCATCCGGCGTCCGCTCCCCATAGGGAAAGCGGGCCGTGTCGCCGAGGTAGATGTAGTCCTCGGCCGGCAGGTGGACGAGCAGCTCGTGCAGCACCGTGAGGCCGCCGACTCCGGAATCGAAGACGGCAATCGGCCGCTCGCGCGGGTCGCTAATCGTGGCCATTGCCTGAGCATAGGGCTGTGCGCTAACCGATTAAGGCTTCGCGCTGCCGACGCTGTCGATCGACTCCTTCAACTTCGATACGACGGTCTGAGCGATGCCGCCGCCCTTGAGCGACTTGCCGGCGACGATTACGCCGGCCAGCACGCCAGCTACCAGCAGGATCAGCGCAACGTACTCCACCGTCCCCTGCCCGGATCGGCAACTCAAACGCACCAGCGCGTGGTGAAAACCGGCGTGGATACGGCCCTGCAGGCGATAAGTCATCGGTGCTCCTAACGGTTTGGGGGCGGCACTGATCACAGCCTGCAGGGTGGCGTTGCGCGGATCCACCGCCACTACGTGGACAATCAGCATCAGATGCGTGTTCTGATCGTCACCAACATGTGGCCCTCGGCCGAGCGGCCGGAGCTCGGCAGCTTCGTCCGTGACCAGCTAGAAGCGTTGCGCGCGCTCCAAGATCGAGAGCTCGAACTGGAGTGCTTCGCCTTCGCGCCGGGCGGCTACGCAGCAGCAGCACGCGCGCTGCGCGGCAGATACGCGAAGCAACGCTTTGACATCGTCCACGCCCACTTCGGCTTAACCGCCTGGCCCTCGCTCGTCGTCCCAGCCGACGTTCATGCGCTTACGCTGCACGGCACCGATCTGCGCCATCGCCGTTCGCGATTGATTACCCATGCGGCGCTGCCATGGATCAATCTCGTCGCCGCCGCCAGCCCCGACCTGGCCAGCGACGTGCCCGGCTATCCGAAGCGGCCCGTCGAGATTCTTCCCTGTGGCGTCGCGACCGACCGCTTCCGCCCACTTGACCGCCAGCAGGTTCGCGCCGAGCTGGGGCTTCAGACCGACGGGCGCTACCTGCTCTTCCCTGCCGATCCAGCGCGAGTAGAAAAGCGCTTCGACCGCGCAAAGGCGATCGCCAACCGCTGCAACGCCGAGCTGCTGACGCTCGGCTCTATCGAGCCGCAGCAAGTTCCGCTCTGGATTAACGCTGCCAATGCCGTCGTCGTGCCGTCGGAGCGTGAAGGTTTCGGCCTAGCGGTGCTTGAAGCGCTGGCCTGCGAGGTACCGCTCGTCTGCGCGCCAACCGGAGTCCACGAGGCGGCAACGCGCGGGATTGATCGAGCAGACTGCCTTGCCTACGACGAGGATTCGTGGTGCGAACTGCTCGAAGCGAGCCTTGGTCAGGCCGACCGGCGAATTGCTTCGCGCGCGCGGGCCGAGCAGTTCAGCGCCGAGCGGATGGCGCGGCGACTACTCGCTGCGTGGCGAGCGAAGCTAGACAGCCCGCTAGACTCCGCCGCTGCGCGCAAAGAGGGGAATCTAGAGACCACACCATGGGATTGAGCGACCGAATTTTCCGCCGAAAAGCGAGCCAAGAGAGCCCGCCTCCAGCGCCTGCGCAGAATGCCGGAGCGGCTGCTGGCGAGATCCCCGACGCGACCGTAATCCTTCCGCCAGCGCCGCCACAGACCGAGCCGCAGACGATCATCATCCCAGCCGAAGTAGTTGCTGGCGAGGAGCGCTTCCCGGCTCCACCGCCACCGATTGACTCACAGCCGCAGCCAGAACAGCCGCTCGCGCCCGCCGCTCACGATGCAGCAGCCACTGCTGCGGCAGAGGCGCCGATGGCGGAGCCGGTCGCAGCGGCTCCACAGCGCCCGGGCTTCCGCGAGCGAGGCCGTTTGCGCCGTCGCCTGCGTTACCTCAAGCAGGTTCGTGAGCTCGGCTACCGCGACCTTGGCGGGCTGGTTTTTGATCAGCATCGCTTTGAACGGGGAGACGAGGCGCTAGTCGAAGGGAAGGTGCTCGCAATCGAGTCGCTGGATCGCGAGATTCGCGCACTCGAAGAGGTACTGCAACTTCAAACGCCATACGCCGAACTGTTCATTCCCGGCGTCAGCGCTTGCGCTCGCTGCGGCACGCTGCACGGCAGTGATGCCCACTTCTGCCCTCACTGCGGGCTGGCATTCGGCGGCCCGCGCTCGGTCGCGGGGCTCGGATCGGTTGGGGCCAACAGCGTCTACGACGTTGGCCAGCAGCCCCCGCCCCCAGCCAATGACGCTTACAACCAGCAGCCAGGCAGCGGCCCCGCGGCCTGATCTAAAGTGGCCGCAGTAGCCAACCCCCAGTGGGCTTACGGATCGCTCCCTTGCCCGCACTGTGGCGAATGGCTCCACGCGCAGCAGGACTGGTGCCTGAACTGCGGCGACCCCGCACGCACCGTGATTGCCCCTTCGCCGCGTTGGCGGCGACCGATCTACGCCCTGATCGCCGTTCTCGCCGTGACGCTTGGTGTTCTCGTTGGCGCTTTCGTCGCCGTGACCGACGACGACCCGCCGCCGACGCGCACGCAGACGCAGACGATCACGGTTCAGCCAGGCGAGGCGCTCGCCCCAGGAGTGACGCCAGCGCCAACAACCCCGGCGCCGACGACCCCCGCGCCGCCGACCGTGGTTCCGACAACGGTGCCGACAACGACGACGCCGCCTACGACAACGCCTTAAGTCGCAAAAGCGCGGCGCGCCAGAATCGGCGCTGCGACCCCAACTACGCGCGGGTCGATCGGTTCGCTCGAGCCTTTTCCAGTAGGCATCCCCGCAAGTTCGCTCAGTGAGAGCGCCAGCGAGCGGGCGAGCGCGTCAACGTTGTAGCCACCCTCGAGCACCAGACCAAGTGGCGTCGAAGCGTTGCCGGCGGCCACGTAGACAGCCCGCGCCATCGCCGCAAAACCACCGTCTGTGACATTGCACTGTGCCAGTGGATCGTCGCGGTGAGCGTCAAAGCCGGCCGAAATCAGAATCAGCTGCGGGCGGTAGAGCGCAACCAGCGGCGCGACGAGCTGCTCGGTGAGGCCGACGAAGAGCCCATCACCGCTACCAGCTGGCAGTGGGCAGTTGACCGTATACCCGCTCCCTTCACGCTCTCCCTGATCGCTGGCCGAGCCGGTCCCTGGATAAAACGGATGCTGGTGGAGCGAGATGAAACAGACGCGTGGATCGCTCGCAAAGATCGCCTCGGTTCCGTTGCCGTGGTGAACGTCCCAGTCGAGAATTAGCACGCGCTCGAGGCCGCAGACTTCAATCGCGTGGAGCGCTGCAACAGCAACATTGTTAAAAAGGCAGAAGCCCATTGCACGCTCCGCCTCAGCATGGTGTCCGGGCGGACGATGGAGCGACGCGCCAAAACCGGCTGTCCCGTCACAGAGCGCCTCGGCGAGCGCGGCGGCGCCACCAGCCGCGTGCAGCGCCGCGGCAAGCGATGCGGGAACGACGACCGTGTCCGAATCGAGCGGTTCCGACTTAGCGCAGGCGGCGCGAACGCGATCAAGATGGCTCTGCGGATGGGCGCGGAGCAGCATTGCATCGGTTGCAGTCGCTGAAGCACGTGGCTCGTAACCGAGCCAATCGAGCCGGTCGAGCTCGGCCTCAATTGCCACGATTCGCTGCGCCGATTCCGGGTGATCGCCATTCACCGCCTCGGGGTGATCGCGATGATCGCCAGTGTCGTGGGCGAGCGAAGCCTCGCTGCGGAAAATCAAACCCTTCACCGGCCGGTACGGTACTCCAGAGATGTCGGGGCGCGAGCAGATCGATACAGAGTTGGTTGTGATTGGTGCCGGGGCCGCCGGACTCTACTCGGCGCTAACCGCCGCGTCGCTTGGGGCAAGCGTGATCGTGATCAGCGCCACGCCGCTTGCACAGACTGCCAGCTACTGGGCGCAGGGCGGCTTGGCGGCGGCGCTCGGCGACGACGACTCGCCGGAGCTGCACCTGGCCGATACTGAGCTCGCCGGCCGCGGATTGGTGAGGCGCTCGGCGGCTGAGATCCTCGTCAACGAGGCCCCCAGCATGATCGCCGACCTGCAACAGATCAGAGTGCGCTTTGACGCCGACAGCGACGGCCAGCTTGCGCTCGGCCTCGAGGGTGGCCATTCGCGGCGCCGGATCGTCCACGCCGGCGGCAGTTCTACCGGCAGGCGGCTGGCGCGCCAGCTCTCGGCCGCGCTGGTGCGCGAACCGCGCGTGACGATCCTCGAAGGCAGACGCGCGAGCAACCTATGGACAGAGGGTGGTCGAGTCGTTGGCGTCGTTTGCGAGGACGGCCTTGCCGTTAGAGCGCGCGGAACGGTGATCGCCACCGGCGGCGCCGCCGCGCTCTGGCAGCGGACGACCAACCCACCAGGCTCGATCGGGATCGGGATCACGCTGGCGCAAGCCGCTGGGGCCGCCGTCGCCGACCTTGAATTCGTTCAGTTTCACCCGACCGCCGTGGTCGATATCCCCGGCCGTGAAGGTTTCCTGATCAGCGAGGCAATCCGTGGCGAAGGGGCAACGCTTATTGGCCCGGACGGCGAGCGCTTCGTCGACGAGCTTGCGCCGCGCGATCAGGTCGCCCGCGCAATCTGGGCGGCGCTTGGGCAGCATTCGGTTAGCTCTGTCGGGCTCGATATGAGTTCCGTCGACCTCGGCCGCTTCCCAAACGTAGTTGAGACTCTGCGGCAGTCGGGCCTCGATCCGGAGCGCGATCTGATTCCGGTCGCCCCGGCCGCCCACTACATGATGGGCGGCGTCGTTTGCGACCTCAACGGCGCCACCAATGTGGACGGCCTTTACGTAATTGGAGAGAGCGCTTGCAGCGGCCTGCACGGGGCGAACCGGCTTGCATCTAACTCGCTCTCTGAATGCATCGTCTTCGGCGCCCGAGCGGCGCGGACGGCGCTCGACGAACCGGCCAGCGGCGCTGGCGGGAAGCCGCCGGCGAGCATCCCGCTCGAGCTGCCGTCGCAGGCGACGCGCGAAGCGATGTGGCGCCACGCCGGGTTGGTCCGCGACGCAGCTGGCCTTGAGCTGCTGCTCGACGACCCGTACCCGCTGGCTGCGCTGGTTGCGCGCTGCGCGCTCGCGCGCGAAGAGAGCCGTGGAGCTCACTGCCGTAGCGATTTTGCTGAGCTGGAACCGTCGCTTGACTCGATGCACGCTGTGATTAGTGGCCATAAACCGGCCTTTGAACGCTGGCAGTAGCCCAGCTCGCGTCGGTCGCCTTAACACGAACTACATAGAGCGAGTGTTTCAACCTTCACATGGAGGTCGAATACTCGTCTCCTGCGTTTATCAACGACGCAGAGGCGGGGGTCAATGCGAAGGATCGCAACCCAAACGCAACTAGGAGCTGGAAATCGATATGTATCAAGTCAGCAGAGGCATCTACCGCGAACTGTCAGCAGAGATCGTTACCGGACGTGAGGGTCATGCGGCTGTTCTGAAGGCAAGCGAGCAGGCAATTGAAAGGCTCGCGACCGACCGTCATTACTTCGCCGCTCCCGCCCGCAGTCTCTTTCGCGAGATCCGCGTTCACTTTCCAATCCAGTCCCAGCCACGTGTTTGGGCCGTTGTGCGCGACTACGTCGCTGCCGCCGACGGAGCGATCGCCCAGCTGACGACCAATGGTGTCGACATCTTCGGCAACCGCCTTCAGTGCCGCGCTACGACGCGCCGTGGCAGTGCGTGCCGGCGCCTTCCGAGCAACTCCAATGGCTACTGTCCGTCGCACCAGCACCTCGCAGTAACTGAAGAGATTGAAATCGCTTCGGCGGCCTGATCGACTTCGCATAGCGCTATCGAGCGGTCACGAGCGCTCCAAATCCGTTCCAACTCGGTTATCGCCCTCCGGCGCCAATGTGTGTGATTGCGCACACAATCGCTGTGTGAGCTGACTAAGTCCTCCTTCGACGAGCCGAAAAGCCCCTTCACACGGGGTTTTTTGATCTTCCGTGGAATCCGACGGGTGCCAAAACCCCCTAATTAGCAGGGAAATTTGAGATTCGAGCGCTAATTTGTAATACTTTCGTTAAGGATTTTCCCCTGTTTGCTGGCAATTACGCCGGAAACATCGAGGTTTTCCTCCAACAGCTGAAGATGCCAATCGCAATCAAAGAGTGGGCCGTCACAATTCGTGCGCTTTCGGAGGGCGAACAGCTGCTGATCTTCCGCAGCGACGGCGAGAACGAAGAGTTCGCGCTCGAGCACCAGCGTTTCTTCCTCTTCCCGACCTTTGAGCACGATCGCAACGACGTCGTTCGCGGTGCACACGCTCCTGAGCTGCGCCGCGCGCTCGAGGAGGGTGTTTGGCCCGACGGCGACCCCCCAATCAGCGCCTTGACCCAGCCTGGCGGCATCGAGCAGCCGGACCGCGTTCGCGTTCGCGCCTGGGCCGAGGTCGCCGGCCAGTACACGATCACCAACCAGCGCGCGATCAGTGAGCTCTCGCCGTTCTACATCTGGACCCCTGATTACGCGCAGAAGCGCCTCGGCTGGCGCCGCGGCACGCCGCTTCATGTGACGCTGCTGCGCACCCATCGCATTCCTCGCCCGGTAACGATCCGCGTTCGCCCTGAGCACGACTTTGGACCGGACTGGCTTGAGATCACGCGTGAGCTCCCCTTCGAAGGAACTCCGGTTCTCTCGGAGATCGAGTTCGGCCGCGTGCAAGAAGAGATCGAATCGATCGTCTCCGGTCGTCCTCTCGCCTCGCTCGCTTAGACCGACCGACGCCATAGAGTCGTCGCCGGCGAGTCGGCCTCTGGCGCGCCGCCTGAAGATGACTTGGATCGAGACTCAATCACCCAATTTCGCCGCTCGCCATGCCGAGCTAGATGGCGCAGATGCCGATGGCGTGCTGGAGTTGCTGGAGGGAGTCCGCGAGCAGCTGAGCGAGCTATTTCCCGTCGTGCCGGAGGGCGTGACTGCGGTGATCCATTCCAACTCGGCGCAGCTTGCGATGGCGCAACCGGTCGCCGCCGTGCTGCGCGCGCTGACAGCTCCCGCGAGCCGCCGCTACGTCGCCGGCTGGTACTCGGGGCATGAGATCCATCTGCTCGCACCACGCTTGCTCAGCGCGCGGGCATCAAGCGTCCCCGGTTCGCTTGAGATGCTGATGCTGGCGCCGGCAGCGCTCTACGGCCAACTCGTCACCGGACTTAACAACCCTGGGCTACCGCCCCCGTTCAGGCCCCGTTCGTGGCTCGATGCGCCCAGATGGGCTTGGCTCTCCGCCGGCGCTGGGCAGTGGTTCTCGGGCCAGACTGCTCACGCCCGCCCGGCGATCGCCAACCGACTGCGCGAAGGCGACCGGCCGAGCTTCCCACCAAAGCTACGCGACGCACAGCTACTCGGCGGTAGCGTTTTTGACCTCGTCGCAAGCGAGTCCGGAGCAGCAGCGGCGATCCGCCTTGCGACCGAACCACCTGGCGATCAACGCGAGCTGATCGCTCGCAACTTTCCCGGCCGCTCGTTTGCCGACACCGAGGGCGTCTGGCGCGCCCACCTCGCTCGCCTCGGCGGCGTTTAGGGCGTTTCTAGGCGCCGATCAGCAAACCAAGCGCAATTACCGCGCCGACCGCCAGAACAGCCGCTAGGAGACCCGCAAAGAGCTTCAGCGGTGAAGGACGGTACTGCGCGGCACCGTCGATGATCTCGGACTCCATTAAGACCTCGCGCCCAGCCGGCAACGCCGACTCAGCGACCAGGACGTCGCGTCTACCGGCCGCCAGCATGTCAGGCACGTCGGAGCCGCGAGCGCGTCGCGTGAGGCTCGGTATCCCTTCCTCTAGCAGCAGATTTGCGATCAGCTCAGCCTCGCTCTGATTGCGGCCGCTGGCGACGACACAGAGTTCACCCTCGGTGTAGCGAGGATCAATCTTGTTGGCGCGCTCACGCATCTCGTCGCGCACTGAAAGAGCAGGTTTAGCCATCGATCTCGACCGCGAGCTCTTCGATCACTCCATCGGCGCTGATCATAAATGAGCGCGCCAGCGGCTGGCCGTCGTTCTCGAGGCCGATTATTAACCACTCACAGCCCGGCCACCAGCGCGCGAAGTTGACGTCGGTCTGCGACGGGTAGGGCTCAGAGTGGGTGTGGGAGTGGTAGATCGCAGCTTGCTGCCCAGCCTCTTCAATCTCGAACAGCAGCGGAGCGAGCTTTGCCCCGTCTACTTCGAAGCGGAGCGGGCTGGCGGCGAGGTTCTCAAGCTCGTAGACGGAGATCGCGCGGCCTGCCTCGAGCGCGACCAAACCGCAGCACTCGTTCGGGGCTTCTAAGCGAGCGTGTGCGACAACCTGCTCAAGCAGCTCGGCAGCGATGATCATCGTCGCGCGAGCGTAGCGGGCTGTAGGCGGAGGATCCTGATCAGTCGGTCTTGATGACCGGCTTTTCGTCGATCTCGGCGGCGGCAACGTCCGGCTTGCTCTCACCTGAGATCGAGTCCTTGAATTCGCGCATTCCCTTACCGACTGAGCGGCCAACCTCTGGCAGCTTCTTCGGGCCGAGAACAACGAGCGCGATCACGAGGACGATGATCAGTTCCATGGGTCCAATGCTTGGCATCTTTTTATTCTACGGGGTCGCCGCGTGAAAAGTGAAGGCTGTTACCACCAGACGGTCGAGTCGAGGTTTTCGACCTCGTCGACCGGCAGCGTGTAGAGCCCGCTGGAGAGATACTTCCACCCGTCGTCACAGACGATGAAGACGACGTTACCCTCGTCCATCTCGCTCGCTATCCGAACCGCCACGCGCGCGATCGCGCCCGATGAAACACCGGCGAAAAGACCCTCTTCGTCGAGCAAGCGCCGCGTCCAGACAACAGCGTCGCGATTGGTCACAAAGATTTTGCGGTCCAGCAGCGAGATGTCGATGATCGGCGGAATGAAGCCGTCGTCGAGCGAACGCAGACCCTGGACCGGCTCGCCCTGCATCGGCTCGGCGGCGACGATCGTGACGCGGTCACCGAGCTCCTCTTTGAAGCGTCGCGCAACGCCCATCAGCGTGCCGCCGGTGCCGAGGCCGGCGACGAAGGCGTCGACGTTGCCGTCGAGCTCTTCGAGGATCTCGACCGCCGTGCCTTCGTAGTGGGCTCGTGGATTGGCCTCGTTGCCGTATTGATAGGGCATGTAGTAATCGGCGTTCTCGGCGGCCATCTCGAGCGCCATCGCGACGGCGCCGTTCGAACCTTGGTCGCCGGGTGAGTAGACGATCTCAGCGCCGTACATCTTCAAAAGCTGCGTGCGCTCCGGCGTGACGTTGTCGGGCATCACAACTTTGAGCGGGTAGCCCTTGCGAGCGCAGATCATCGCCAGCGAAATTCCCGTGTTGCCGGAGGTCGGCTCGAGGATCGTCTGGCCTGGTGCGATCAGCCCATTCTCCTCGGCGTTTTCGATCAGCGCCTTGGCTACGCGATCCTTGATCGAGCCAGTCGGGTTCATCGACTCCAGCTTGGCCCAGATCCGTACGCCAGGCTTCGGCGAGAGGCGCTTGAGCTCGATCAGCGGCGTGTTGCCGATCGAGTCGACCAGATCGGTGTAACGGCCGGCGCAGGGCCGGCGTTCAATTGGGGGAACAGCCATACTTCATAAAGGATAGCCGGTAATCAGCGGTCAAGCGAAGTGCGCGCGCCGCCTGCCATTGCCGGCAGGATCACTAGCGAATCAGCCTCAGTTACGACCGTCGCCAAGCCATTGAGCACGCGCACGTCCTCGTCGTTGAGGTAGACGTTGACGTAGCGGTTTAGGTCGCCGTCCTCGCCGAAGAGCTGGTCACGCGTGGCCGGGTGGGCCTCGACAAGATTCGCGAGCACGTCGCCGACGGTTGCTCCATCGGCCTCAACTTCGCGCTCGCCGCCGACCGAAGGCCGCAGCACTGGGGGAATTCGAATTGTCGCCATTGGCTGGCAGCCTACCCAGAGGCGGCGCAGAACGCTTCGTAGTCAGGGAAGACTCCGAGCTCGTCGTCGCCAATATCTTCTGGATCACGCGAGCAGATCGGGCATTCAGGATCTTGGCGGACCTTCAGCTCGGTGAAGCTGGCAGCCAGCGCGTCATACATCAGCAGCCGCCCGATTAGTGGATCACCGGCGCCGACGATCAGCTTGATCACTTCGGTCGCTTGCAGCAGCCCCATCGTGCCGGGCAGCACGCCGATCACGCCGTTGGCGCCGCAGGACGGTGCCATGTCGGCTGGTGGTGGCTGACGGAAGAGGCAGCGGTAGCAGGGGCCGTGGCCGGGAGCGAAGACGCTCAGCTGGCCTTCGAAGCCGAGGATCGCCGCTGAAACGACGGGGATGCCGAGCCGGACGCTGGCATCGTTGAGCAGGTAACGGGTCGGGAAGTTATCGACGCCGTCGACGATGATGTCCCAGCCTTCGATGATCTCGATGATGTTCGTCGAATCGAGCCGCGTCGGATAGCCAACGACGTTGACTTCAGGGTTCAGCGCCTTAATCGTCGCGGCAGCCGAATCGACCTTCGGCGTGCCGATTCGATCGGTCGTGTGGATCACTTGGCGCTGCAAGTTTGAAAGGTCAACGACGTCGTCATCGACGATTCCGAGCGTGCCGACGCCCGCGGCAGCGAGGTAGAGCGCGGTCGGCGAGCCGAGGCCGCCGGCGCCAAGCAGAAGTACGCGCGCGTCAAGCAGCTTCTGCTGCCCATCTACGCCGACTTCGGGTACAAGGAGGTGGCGGCTGTAACGCTCGCGCTGCTCGGCGCTGAAGCTGCGTGGGACCTCGACCTCGTAGCCACGGTCCTTCCAGAGCGTGAATCCGCCGGCCATCGACTCAACCTCTTCGTAGCCCATCTCATCGATCAGCGTGCGAGCACCGAGAGCCGAACGAATACCGGCCGAGCAATAGAGAATCACGCGCTGTGAGCGGTCCGGCACGACGCCCTCAATCCGCATCTCGAGAAAGCTGCGCGGAATGTGAACCGCGCCAGGCAGGATCCCTGCCGTCAGCTCCTCGGTCTCACGGGTATCAATAACGACAACGCCCTCGCCCAGTAGCTGGACCACTTCCGATGGGTCAACCTCTTTGACCTGCGCCTTTACATGGCGCACGAGTTCACTACCTGACTGGCTCATTACTTCACCGCCCGGGCTATTGGAGTCGACTTCACTTCAGAAAGGATAGCGCCGCAGCGGCCGAGGGTGCGGGGCCTGCAACGGCGGCTGCCGCGTACCCTTGAGGGTCGATGAACCCTCGCCTACGGCTGACACTGATGGCTGGCGCCACGATCGTGCTGCTCGCGATCCTCGCCTTCCTGCTGGCAAGCGACCCAAACGCTGGCAGTTCGCAACTACCTGCGACTCGCTTTGCCGGCGCTATTCGGCCCGAGTCTCCCCCGGTTCGCTTTGCCCTGCGCGACCAAGACGGCAAGCTGATCAAGGCCTCCGCCCTGCGCGGCCAGCCGGTGATCGTCGCCTTCATGTACACGACCTGCGACGACGGCTGCCCGACGATGGCGCAACAGATCCGTGGCGCGCTGGACCGGCTCGGCAGTGACGTTCCGGTTGTCGCGATAAGCGTCGATCCCGCCAACGACACAGCAGCCAGCGCCAAGCGCTTTCTCGCCGCTCAGCGCCTCGGCGGGCGGATCAACTTCCTGCTCGGCAGCGAGCAGACGCTCCAACCCGTGTGGCGCCAATTTGGCATTGAGCCACAGAAGACTGGCCGCGAGCACACCGCGACCGTCGTCCTGCTCGACGCCGAAGGGCACCAGC
>JAEMTR010000080.1 GCA_016462245.1 Solirubrobacteraceae bacterium | reverse complement strand
CGACGATCAGCTCATCGTCGTCGCGAATCTTGATCGCGATGATGCCGTCGGCCTTAATTGGCGTGTTGTACTGCTGCAGCTCGGTCTTCTTGACCGTCCCCTTCTTCGTCGCGAAGACGAGGTACTGAGTCTCGGTGAAGTCGCGCGTCGCGAGCACCGATTCGATTCGCTCGCCCTCGCGCAGCGGCAGCACGTTGACCAATGCGCGCCCTTTCGCCGTGCGCGAGGCCTCAGGAAGCTCATAAACCTTTGAGCGGTAGACCTTGCCGCGGTTTGAGAAGAAGAGCAGGAAGTCATGCGAGGAGCAGACGAAGAGGTGCTCGATGAAGTCGCCGTCCTTCATGTCCATCCCTGTAACACCGCGGCCGCCGCGCTGCTGCTGGCGGTAGGTGCCGAGCGGCAGCGACTTGATGTAGCCGGTCTGCGTGATCGTGATCACCATCTGCTGGTCGGCGATCAAGTCCTCAATGTCGATCTCGTCTTCGCTCTGCGAGATCAGCGTGCGCCGCTCATCGGCGAAGCGTTCGTTGATTTCGCCGAGCTCTTCCTTGATCAGATCAAGCACGGCCTGCTCGCTGCCGAGCAGTTCGCGTAGCTCACGGATCCGTTCCATTACGTCGTCGTGCTCGCTCTTGATTGCGTCCGATTCGAGCGCCGTTAGCTGCGCGAGGCGAAGCTCGAGGATCGCGCTGGCCTGAATTGCCGAAAGCTTGAAATCCTTGACCAGCTTCTCGCGCGCAACGTCGCGGTCTGGAGCGGCGCGGATCAGCTTGATTACAGCGTCGAGGTTGTCGAGCGCGATCAGCAGGCCGAGCAGGATGTGGGCACGCGCCTCCTTGATCCCGAGCTCGTGCTTGGCACGGCGGACGACGACCTGGCGCTGGTGGGCGACGTAGGCCGTCAACACCTCGCGCAAAGAAAGCGTCCTTGGCACGCCGTCAACGAGCGCAACCGTGTTGACGCCAAAGGTCGACTGCATCGAGGTGTGCTTGTAAAGCTGGTTTAGAACGACCTTCGGAATCACGTCACGCTTGAGTTCGATTACGAGCCGCATTCCGTTGCGGTCTGATTCGTCGCGCAGATCGGTGATGTCGGGAATCTTCTTCTCATGCACGAGCGCCGCGATCTTCTGAATCAGGCCGCCCTCGCCGCCCTTCTTGACCATGTAGGGCAGCTCGGTGACGACGATCGCCTCTTTGCCCTGCGTCAGCGGCTCAATGTGCGCCTTGGCCTGCACGCGGACGCGGCCACGGCCGGTCTCGTAGGCGTCGCGGATCCCTTGAACGCCAAGAATCGTGCCGCCGGTCGGGAAGTCGGGGCCTTTGACGTGCTTCATCAGGCCGTCGAGCGAGATGTCGGGGTCGTCGATCAGCGCAATCGTCGCGGCGATCACCTCACCAAGGTTGTGCGGCGGAATGTTCGTCGCCATGCCGACAGCGATTCCCGAGGAGCCGTTGACGAGCAGGTTCGGGTAGCGCGCCGGCATCACCGTCGGCTCCTGCGTGCGGCCGTCGTAGTTGGGTACGAAATCGACCGTATCCATGTCGAGGTCGCGCAGCATCTCGGTCGCCAGGCGCGTCATGCGCGCCTCGGTGTACCTCATAGCGGCGGCTGGGTCGTCGTCGACCGAGCCGAAGTTGCCTTGGCCGTCAACGAGCGGATAGCGCATCGAGAAGTCCTGCGCCATGCGCACCAGCGCGTCGTAGATCGCCGAGTCACCGTGAGGGTGGAAGTTGCCCATCACTTCGCCGACAATGCGGGCGCACTTTGAGTAGCCACGGGTTGGCCCGAGGCCGAGCTCTGACATCCCGTAGAGGACGCGGCGGTGGACCGGCTTGAGGCCGTCGCGGACGTCAGGCAGCGCGCGGCCGACGATCACCGACATCGCGTAATCGAGATAGGCGGTCTTCATCTCGTCTTCGAGCGCGCGTGGCTCGAAGCGGTCACTCAGTACATCTGCGGAAGCCATCTAGTTTTCCTCTCCGGCCCGTGCGGTCATTAGACGTCGAGATTTACGACGTCGCGGGCGTTGTCTTCAATGAAGTTTCGGCGCGGCTCAACGACGTCGCCCATCAGCATCGAGAAGATCTCATCGGCGGCGACAGCGTCGGCGATCGAAACCTTCTGCAGCGTGCGCGTTGCTGGGTCCATCGTCGTCTGGCGAAGCTGCTCAGCATTCATCTCGCCAAGCCCCTTGAAGCGGCTTAGCTGGACGCCCTTCTGGGCAACAGACATAACCGCAGTGCCGAGCGATTCGAAGCTCTGCGCGATCTCCTCACGGTCGCCGAGACGGACGATGAACGGCCCGATGCCGGTCAGCTTGACGATCTCCGCGTGGAGCTTCAGCAGGCCGAGATACTCGGCGCTCTCGAAGAGCTCGACCGGCATCCGGTGGGTGCGGGCGAGCCCGCTGCCCTTCTCAACTGAGCGGATCAGCAGGATCCCGTTGTCGCTCGACTCAAGCTCGGTCGTTAGCACGCCAAGCTCTGCATCCTTGGCGCTGAGCAGCTTGATTGCGTCGTTCGAGCTGTTGATGCCGTCACCGAGCAGCGCCGACTCTTCGAGGAAGCGCACCATGTCCTCACCGTGGCGTGCTCTCAGCGCGGCCGAGAGCTGCTCGTAACGACGCATGCTACGGCGGTAGGACTGCCACTTGGCCTCGGTCAGCTTGACCTTCTTCGCCTCGCGGTCGGTGATCTCAAACTTCTCGTAAGTGTCAGCCAGCAGCACCTCTTCGAGTTCACCATCGTTCTCGATGTAGCGCTCCTGCGCGCCTTTCTTGATCTTGTAGAGCGGCGGCTTAGCGATGTAGACGAAGCCGGCATCGATCAGCGGCTGCATCTCGCGGAACAGCAGCGTCAGGATTAAGGTACGGATGTGGGCGCCGTCAACGTCGGCGTCGGTCATCAGAATAACCTTGTGATAGCGGGCGTTTTCGAGGTCAAACTCGCCCGCGATGCCGGTTCCAATTGCGGTGATCAGAGCCTGAACTTCGGTGTTCTGGAGCACCTTGTCGATCCGTGCCTTCTCGACGTTGAGGATCTTGCCGCGCAACGGCAGCACGGCCTGCGTGTTGCGATCGCGGCCCTGTTTGGCCGAGCCGCCAGCGGAGTCACCCTCGACTACGAAGATCTCAGCCAGCGACGGATCCTTGACCGAACAGTCGGCCAGCTTGCCTGGCAGGCGTGAGTTTTCAAGCGCGCTTTTGCGGCGCGTCAGGTCGCGCGCCTTACGCGCCGCGCTGCGCGCTTGGGCGGCCTGGACGGCTTTTCGAATAATTGCCCGCGCGTCGGCGGGATTCTCCTCGAGGAACTCGGCCAACTTGGTGTTGACGATCCCCTCGACAAAACCCTGCATCCCGGGGTTTCCAAGCTTCGTCTTCGTCTGTCCTTCGAACTGCGGGTCGGTCAACTTCGCCGACAGCACCGCGGTCAGACCCTCGCGTACGTCCTCACCGCTTAGGTTGTCGTCCTTCTCCTTCAGTTCGCCTTTGTCGCGCGCGTACTTGTTCAACGTCCGCGTAAGCGCTGAACGCAGCCCTGAAAGGTGCGAGCCACCTTCGTGCGTGTTGATGTTGTTGGCGAAAGAGAAGACCGACTCCTGATAGGAAGCGTTCCACTGCAAAGCGCATTCGATCGCGCCTTCTTTG
This sequence comes from Solirubrobacteraceae bacterium, assembly GCA_016462245.1. Lineage (GTDB taxonomy): Bacteria > Actinomycetota > Thermoleophilia > Solirubrobacterales > Solirubrobacteraceae > F1-60-MAGs163. The sequence continues at coordinate 2,936 of JAEMTR010000080.1, read as the reverse complement.
CCTTCATCTGAGAAGTAAACGACCTTCGGATGGATTGGCTCCTTGTTTTCGTTCAGGTACGAGACAAAGTCCTTGATCCCACCCTCGTAACAGAACTCAACCGTTGCGCCGATGCCGCGCTCGTCGGTCAGCGAGATCTTCAGGCCACGCGTCAGGAAGGCCGTTTCACGCAGGCGCTGTTCGAGGATCGAAAAGTCGAACTCGGTCTCGTCGAAGATGCTGGCGTCGGGGAGGAAGGTGATCGAGGTGCCGGTCTGATCGGTCGGATCGCCCTTCTCCAGCGGCGCCAGCGGAGCGCCGCGGGCGTAGTTCTGAGTGTGGTGGAAGCCTTCGCGGCTAACGTCGATCGCCAGCTCTTCGCTGAGCGCATTGACGACAGATACGCCGACGCCGTGCAGACCGCCGGAGACCTTGTAGCCCTCGCCGTCACCGAACTTGCCGCCGGCGTGGAGAACGGTCAGTACGACCTCAACGGCCGGCCGCTTCTCCTTCTTGTGGATCTCGACTGGGATGCCGCGACCGTCGTCGATCACGGTCACCGAGTTGTCGGCGTGGATCACTACCTCGACCGAGCTGCAGTGGCCGGCGAGCGCCTCATCGACGGAGTTGTCGACGACCTCGTAGACGAGGTGGTGGAGGCCTCGAACGCCGGTTGAACCGACGTACATTCCTGGCCGTTTGCGGACCGCTTCAAGCCCTTCGAGAACGGTAATGTCGGAGGCCTCGTAGCTGCCACTGGTCTCAGCTTTCGTGGCACTCTTGCTCGAACTTTTGTCAGATTTGGTCATTTGGCTCCGATAACAGGCAAAAACACCGATTCCTGCGGCATTTTCGCGGGATCGAGGCGTCTACATTTGGTATCCAGAACAATAGCACTCTGAGGCGCCAGATTGACGCCTGCCAGAGGGCAAAAATCGCTGTAATTATTGGCTGATCCGCTGACTTATGTAACCGAGCTAGCGGCTTACTGCGCACTCTCGTGCGACCAGCTCTTCGCGGCCACCGTTTGGCAGCGCAATGAGACGACCTGATCGGCTCCGAGAGCCTTGTTGAGAGAGGCGATCAAGCTGACACTCATTAGGTCAATCTCCTGTGCCCAGACGGCACTCGAACAGGTCACGGTGAGGACGCCCCCAGCCTCACCGGTCGGCGTCGCTTGGGCGGCGATCGCGTCGCCGACCGCGGCCGGCCAGTGGCGCTGAATTTGGGCCAGAGTTGTTGCCGGCGCGAGCCGGTCGGCGAGCTCGCGAATTGAGCTGGCGGCGTTGCGCGGCGAGCGGCGCTGGCGACTCATGCTGCTACCTGCTGATCGATCACGCCGCCGCTTACCTCGACCCGCGCTACATCAGGATCTTGACCGGTAGGCACGTGTTCGAGCTCTGTTGTCGTGACGACAGATTGGCCCGAAGCGGTAATTCGCTCGACCAGCCGCTCACGGCGCTCGGCGTCCAGTTCGCTCATCACATCGTCGAGCAACAACAGTGGCGTTTGGCCACGCTGCTCGGCTAGCACCTGTCGCTCGGCCAGTAGCAGCGCCAGCAGAGCCACCCGCTGCTCACCCTGCGATCCGTAGATCCGCAGCTCACGGCCCCCGCGGCTTAGAAGAAGCTCATCTCGGTGCGGGCCGTGGCCACTGAAGCCGCGCTCCAGCTCGGAGCTACGGCGCTCGGCCAGCTCGGCGGCGAACGCTTCAGCGCTATCGGCCTGGCTGCGCGGGCGATAACGCAGCTCGAGGCCCCCAGGCAGGCCCAATTCATCGGCTATCTCCTGCGCCAACGGGCCAACCAGTTCGACCGCTCGCGCGCGCTCAGTGCGCAGCGCTATCGCTCGGCGACCGAGTTCTAGGTCCCATGTGTCGAGCTCGCTTGCGTCGACTCCTTGGTGACGGATCCTTGCCAGTAGTGCGTTGCGCTGTGCCAGCGCTTGGCCGTAGTCACGGCGAACGCCGGCGCGCGCCGGCCAGAGCCCCGCAACGAGCTGATCAAGATGGTCGCGGCGCAACGACGGCGCGCCCTTAATTAGCTCCAAGCGATCGGGCAGGAAGACGCAGGCAAGAGGCCTGAATGGAACGTCAACGAGGCGCTCGACCGGGCCACCGTCGGCCGTCACACGGCGCGGCTGCCCTGGCTCAAAGCCAACTGCGAGTTCGTGCGGGCCATCGTCGCCTTCGATCTCGAACTCGACCCGCGCTGCGCTCTGATCGAAACGGACGAACTCTCGGTCATTAGAAGTTCGGCAGGAACGGCCTGTACAGCCGAAATAGAGCGCCTCAAGCAGATTCGTCTTGCCAGCACCATTGGCGCCGTAGATCACCGTCAAGCGCTCGCCTAGCGTGATTTCGGCCGACTCGTAGCAGCGAACGTCGCGCAGACGGAGCCGCCGAACTAAATTCATTAGACGTTCAAGCGGATCGGCATAATCAGGTAGAGGAACCCACTGCCGTCAGCGGAGACGATTAGTCCGGGCCGTAGCGGGTTGATTAGCTTCAAGATCACGTCTTCGGCCGTCGTGCTTTCTAACCCAGCGACGAGAAACTCAGGGTTAAAGCCGATTTCCATTGGTTCGCCAGCGAACGGAACCGGCAACGTATCTTTAGCTTCGCCAACGTCAGGCGTCTGGGCTGAGAGCGTCAGTTCGCCCTCAGTGAAGGAGAGGCGCAGCGGCGCGTTTTTTTGCGCCAGCAGCGCGATCCGGCGAGCAACGTTAAGAAACTCTTCGGTTGAGATCGTCAGCTCGTGTTCAAAGGCGTCAGGGAGCAGCTGCTGGTAGTTGGGGAACTGCCCGTCGATCAACCGTGACGAGAGAGCGACTGCGCCGACTTCGAATACGACCTGGTTGACACTTACTCCGATCGAGATCGATTCTGTTTCCGGCTCAACAAGGCGCGCCAGCTCCTCCAACGCTCGGGCAGGAACGTTGGCCTCAAAGCTTTCCTT
>JAEMTR010000254.1 GCA_016462245.1 Solirubrobacteraceae bacterium | reverse complement strand
CAACGAGCACGCCGGACCCCTGCGCACCGCTCGCGTCCAAAGCCCGCGTTTGTAGCCCCGCGCCTTCGCAGATCAGCAAACCTGCGGCCGTATCCCAGGCCTGCACGCCGCGCTCGAAGTAGGCGTCGTAGCGGCCTGCGGCGAGCCAGGCGAGATCAAGCGCGGCGCTGCCGCCGCGGCGGATGTCGCGCACCTCGGGAAGCAGCCGCGCCACGATTGCCCCCTGCCCCAGCCGCACCAACGGGTCGTAGCCAAACCCGGTGGCCACGAGAGCTCGCTCTAGCTGGTCGCAGCTCGAGCTCGTGATCGGCTCGCCGTTGAGTAGTGGCTGCTCGCCGACGATGACGCTGAAGAGGTCGTCGCTCAGCGGGTCGAAGATCACTCCGACTTGCTGCTCGCAGGCGACCGAAACGCACCACTGCGGAATCCCGTAGAGGTAATTAACGGTGCCATCGAGCGGGTCGACAACCCAGCGCAGGCCGCTCGTTCCCGGCTTGTCGTCGCCCTCCTCCCCGAGGATCGCGTCGTCGGGGCGGCGCGCCGCAAGGACGGCGCGGATCGCGGCCTCTGCGGCGAGGTCGGCGGCACTGACCGGGTCTGTTGGGCTGCTCTTCGATTCGACGCTGCTGTGCGCTCCGGCCTGGTGGCCGACGAGCTCCGCCGCCGCCGCGCGCGCCGCCTCTTCGGCGACGGCAAGCAGCTGGGCTCCGCTCACTGCGCTAGGCCGTCGAGCTGCGGCCGCGCCTGCGCCCACGGGCGAACCAGCTCGAGCTGGGCGGCGATCCGCAGCAAGGTGAGCTCATCTCCCGGCGCGGCGCCAAACTGAACCGAGAGCGGCAAACCGCTGGCGTCAAAGCCGGCGGGCACTGACGACGCTGGCTGACCGATCGCGTTCCAAACGCCGTACCACGGCACTCGCGATGCGGCCGCATTGAGCGTCCAGAGCGCGCCGCGCCCGTGAAGCTGCCCGATCTTGAACGGGGCGGCCGCAGTGCCGGGCATCAGCACGGCGTCGGCGTTCTCAAAGATCGTGTTGACCTGAGCGGCGACCGCCGGCTCAGCGGCGCGGGCCTTCGCTAGGCGACGGTCGGAGATCAAGCCACCGAGCCGTGCCATGTTGGTTGTGCGCTGCTCAAGCCGCTCGGGATGAGGCAGCGTTGCGACGTCGTCGGTGACCGACCGCAGATAACGGGCGACGGTGCTGACGAAGGCGGCGACTGGGTAGTCGATCTCATGCTCGAAGACCTGATGGCCGAGCTCGCGTAGCGCGGCAGCGGTGTCATCGATCGCGGCGCGCTGCTCGGCGCCGAGCTTCGTGATCGAACCGGGCGGCGACTTCAGCGAGATTGCTATCCGCATTGGCTGAACGGGAGCGCCGAGAGCCGCGAGGTAGCCGCCGTCAGGGCCGCCATCGGCGGTTGCGTCGAGAAAGAGCGCGGCGTCGGAGACCGTGCGCGAGAGCGGCCCGTAAACCGTCATCCCGTTCCAGCCGTCGAAGTGGTTGGGGCCAAGCGAGATCCGTTCGCGCTGAGTCTTGAGACCAAAGAGACCGTTGAAGGCCGCCGGGATTCGCACCGAGCCAGCGCCATCCGAGCCGTGCGCCACGCCACATAGGCCGGCGGCAGCGGCCGCTCCGGAGCCGCCGCTCGAGCCACCTGCCGCGTAGTCGATGTTCCACGGGTTACGAGTAGCGCCGAAGGCCAGCGTCTCTGTAAACGGCCAGACGGTTAGCTCCGGCACATTCGTCTTTCCTACGATGATCGCGCCGGCCTCGCGCAGTCGCGTGACTACGTCGGCGTCGTGCGGAGCAGGATTGGGGTTGGTCGCGAGGCTCCCCCAAGCCGTTCGCTCACCGAGCACGTCGGTGTCATCCTTG